>JAFUAR010000277.1 GCA_017460585.1 Clostridia bacterium | reverse complement strand
GTTGAGCCTAGTGAGGAACCGACCGTCGAGCCTACGGCAGAGCCTAGCGAGGAACCCACTGTAGAGCCGACAGAAGAACCTATTGTCGAACCCACCGCAGAACCCACCGCGGAACCCGCTCCCGCCACCTACTTCGCGACCATCGACCTGCGCGAAGCGGAGCCGCCCTTCTCGTTGCGGGCATGGCTGGAAATGGCGCAGCCGGAAAGCCCATCCGCAGAGGCGGAAGACGAGTTCATAGAAGCGGCGGACAACCCCGCAGAAGCGGAAATTGCCTCCATAGAACCGGAAGGCAATCCCGCGGAACCGGAAGCCCTTCCCACGGAGTTGGAAGGCGACGACCGCCCTCTGGACATTCAATCCATTGAATACGACGAGGAACTTCTCTTGCTGGAATACGAGGGGGAGGAGCCCTTTGTGCGCCCAATCGCCGCCTTTGAACGCACGCTTTTGACCGTGTACACGCCTGCGGGCGCGTACGAATTGGAGCTTACGAATGGAGCGCGTCAGGAAGCGCCGTCGCCCGAGGGCGTGAAGGTGCTGCCCTTGGGCATCGCCGAAATTTCGGCGGCGGACGCCGATATGGACCTGCCCGGGGACGCCGCGGGCAGCGCCAGCCTGCTGCGCGGCGCGGATGCCGACGCGGCTTGGGCGGACGTAGAAGCGTGGTTGGCGGCGCGGGACATGGCGCAGCTGTCGCCGAAGGGCGTGAAGAAAGCGTCCAGAGCGGCTGCATCGGAAGCGGAGCAAACGGAATACCGCGTGTTTGATATCCGTATGGAGAATGTAGACGAGGCGGACTATGCCGAGGGGTTCAGCGTGGCGGTCACGCTGCCCGAGGCGCTGACCGGCAAGAACTTCAAGCTGTACCACATTCACGAGGGCGACGATGGCGCGCAGATCGACCAGATCGACAACGTGCTCCTCAGCGGCGTCTTCCTCAACGAGGAGATCGAGCAGGTGCACGCCTTCACCTTCGTCACCCAGAATTTCAGCAAATTCGTGCTGGCGTATACGGTGGACTATCGCTATCAGGGCTACCAATATTCCGTAACTGAGGGTGAGCGCTACGAGCTGTCCGCCTTGTTTGCGGCGCTCGACATTGAAGCCGATATTGCGGATGTGGCGCAGGTCACTGTAAGCGATGATACGCGCATTCAGGCGGCGTTTGATAACGCGCTTGCAGATTGGGTGGTTCTTTGCCTTACGTCGTTTACCACCCGTGAAACGCTGACCATCGAAATGAACGATGGAACGACGATCTATATTGTACTCACCAATGTGGTAGAGCAGTATACCGCGACTTTGGTGTGCAATACGGATGTGCTTCACACCACGGCGGTCATTACCGATTGCGCGCCCATTCCCGAAAACGCGAATTTGACGGTAACCATGCTTACCGCCAATGCAGACGGCTATACGGATTATATGGACGCCCTGAACCGTGGATTTGATGAAGGAACCTACAACAGTTTCAATACGCTGTTTTACGATGTTTCCGTACTGGTCGGCGAAGACGAATATGAACCCGTCGACGGCAAAATTGAACTTACCCTGCAATTTATGCGCCAGCAGCTCAGCGAGGCGCTGGGGTTGGATGAAGAGAGCGCCAGCGCGATTCGAGTATTCCATTTGCCCGAGCGGGATGATGGCGAAATTGTTCGCGAATATGTAACGGATGCGCTGGTAGAAATTGGCGATTCGCAAGAGGTCAGTTTTTCGGTAAGCAGCCTGTCCGTAATTACGGTGACTGGCGCGGCTACGGATGTTACCGTAACCGGCGCGCTGCAGGGCACCTCTATGAAATCTCTGGGCGATTACAATGTGTACGCCTATCTTATGTCCGAAGTTACGGGCGAAGCCTATGGCGTCAAGGTAAACTTTACCGATGGCAGCTTTTCCGGCACCATTGCCAACGTTCCTGTGGGCGAATATAAGCTGGCGCTGGCATATAAAGCCAACAATCAGGATTTGCAGGCGGGCAAGTGGAATACGAACAATGTAAAGGAATGTACCGTGGTCGATACTACGGGTCAGTACATTTTCGGATATTCTGCGGTCATGCCCGAGGATAAAACCATTACCCCCAGCGATCATACGGTAGGCTTTGCGCTGGAAGTATCGAATGTGCAATCCAATATCAGCGTAAGCACGCTAATGGACCGCGCGATCAATTACGGCATTGTGGCGGAGGATATCCATTACAATGTGCGTTCCTATACGAATTTTGCAACGAAGCATATCGATATAAGAAACAGCAATGACGCTACCGTGTACTCCCATCGCGCGGACGGAATTGACGTTGTGCCCAATATAATTGCGGATATCGACAACAACGGTCAACCGTTGTCTACTCAGGATAAGTATGCGGACTACTATGTGACGGACGATGATAAAACGAAGGTCAGTTCCAGACATAGTGAAGATACTATCGTTCGCAACCGCAGCGAAATTGAAGACCGCGTAGAGATTATGCTCTCCAATACGCTCAAGCAGGCGGAAGCATTGAAGAACCAATCCTCCATGGTGCTTCCGCAGGGCTTGATTTCCGTGGATGTCAGCCCTTACGGCGAAAACGCTACCATCGTGTTGGACGCCACGGCAATCAGCGGCGAGCAAAACGGCTTTACCATTGTCAAGCGCGCGGGGCAAAAGGTCATATTCAATTTTAACGGGCAGAATGTGGCGCCGCCGCAGAATATCAAGGTCAAAATTGTCGATGACGATGGCAAGCAGGTTGGCAATACGTATGTGGCGGGCGACGCGATGCGGGACGCTCCGGCGTCGGAAGGCGACGTATGGAACAAGATCATTTGGAACTTCCCCGATGCCACGTCGGTAACGGCAACAAACTGTATCGGCGGTATTTTCCTCGTTCCCCATGGCGATTTTACCGCCGCGAATAAAGGCGGCGGTTGGATTGTAGCGCGAGGCAGTGTGTCCGTAACCAATGAATGGTACGGCTTCCCCGGAAGCGACGAGCCGTTCAAGCAAAAGATCGTTCGCAAAACCTTTGTGGGCATTGACGCGGAGAATATCGACCCTAGCTACGTTCTAAAGCTGTGGACGCATACCAACGAAAGCACGTCGGGCACGACCAACGAGCATTTGATTACCAAACTCGTTTTGAAAGAGGCGGGCGATTCAAGCTTGGTGGTCGACCCCACCGGAGCCAACGATGAGACGGGATATTGGACCAAGGGAATCGATGCCGACGGCAACATCTTTTACGAGTGGAAAACGCCCAACCTCTCCGTGGGCAACGAGCATATGCTTACCGAAGAGCATACGGCTTCGACCATTGAAGAAGAGCATTTGGATTTGATTGAATTTGTGGGTCCCTTCTCCGGCTGGAATGAAGCTACGCAAAACTACGAATGGTGGGCGAGGACATATGAATACACCAGAGAAGAAGACTTTGCGGGCGTGTTCAACGTAAGCACCCATAACGAGGACTATCGCCAGTATGTGTACGTAACCAACAACTACAATGTGGATAAATCGCCGCGCAATCTGTCTCTGACGAAAGCGGTGGTCGACCTAGAAGGCTTAGAAGCGGAGAATCAACAGTACTCGTTTACGCTGCGGTTGACCAATAGCGATGGAACCACGCTGACCGATGAGTCCGTACAGTATCGATTGGGCGAGGGCGAGGCGCAAACGGCGCAGCTTACCGATGGAGCCCTGACCATCTCCTTGAAGAAAGATGAAACCGTCTCTTTTTTGGAGCTGCCCTACGGCACGCAGTACGAAATAATTGAAAACGAAATTCCCGCAATGTGTACTGTCGCCTTTGGTGGCGATACCGTTTCCACGGAACAGGGCAGGGGAAAATTGACTAGGGACTGCGCGGTAACCGCAACGAATACCTATGCCAACGACCCGGGCGTTCCCGTTACCGCCCACAAGGATTTTGCGAACGGTACGCTTCGGGAGGGGATGTTTACCTTCCGATTGGTCAACGCCGCGGGCAAGACAATTCAAACGGCTACGAACGATGCCAACGGCAATATCGCCTTTGAAACGCTCATTTTTGAAGAAGATGGCGAGTATGATTACCGGCTGTACGAGGTAGTTGATCTGAACATGAAGGACGTTGTGTTCGATACAAAGGTGTACAACGTTCATATCGTGGCTGAAGGCGGCAGGGCGCACTTAGTGACCTATGACGGAACGGAAACGACGCCCATGTTCCGCAACCAGAGGATTAGCACAAATTCCGAAATGCTGACCGCGCGCAAGGTATTCATCGATGCCGATGGAAAAGCGACAGAGCTCACCGGCGGCGAGTTTACCTTTACCGCTACCGCTGTAAGCGACACTGGAACTACCGTGTACACTGGCACCAATCGGGCGGATGGAACGGTTATATTCACAGATTCGCAGGGCAACGCGATCGATTTGGACACCCTTTCTGAAACGACCAACTTCACCATTGCCGAAAAGAAGGATTCCTATACGGGAACAGTGGAAGAAGGACAAGAGCTGACATATGATGAAAATACGTATCAGGCGACGGCTACGGTTTCCCAAAATACGGTAACGGTGAATCCCGTTTCTATTACCAACGGAACAGATCAGGCAACTGTGTCTGTGACGTTTACCCCTCTAGATCCAACGGGAACCACCTATTATTGTTGGACATTCAATAACGGTGTGAATTATTCCAACATAAGAGAAGATGGTACCTTAACGTTTTCATTCTCTGTAGCGGCGTATACAGTTGGTGCAAATGCGACCAACACATACACATTCGGTTACGGAAAGGGAAATAATGCATATGACCAAAATGTACCATTAGGTAACATTTCTATTACAGCAAGCACAGGAAAAGATCAATGGGGAAATCCCAAAGACGTAACGATAAACTCCGTTACAGTCGATGGTAAAACTTTATCCTCCACCAGCAAGACCGAAAAAACCGTGACCCTCACCTACCAAGACGGCTCCTATCCCGTATTCGTCAATCGTCTGTCGAGAACGGAACAGGAAACCACGGATTTTACGTTTAGCAAAATCTGGCGGGACGCGATGAGTGAAACGAAGCGGGCATGGCCGGAGGGGAAATCCATTACGGTACGTATTCTTCAATCGAAGAATGCCGAGGATCCCGATCCTCCCACTTTCGCAACGTATACCATTGCGCATACGGATGTTTTGACAGAGGGCAGAAAAATATCCGCAAAGGATGATTTAGAAGGCAGCTTGCCGAAGTTGGTTGTAAAAGGAATTGGGAACAATACCTACACATTCCAACTGGAAGGCTTGCCCAAAGCGGAGGATGCGCAGGATTATATTTACTATGTCGCCGAATCCGACGCTACGGAGGGCTATCAGTTGCCCAAGTATCTCAACCAAACGGGCGTGCAGAGCATGGGCGCGAAGAGAATCGGCAACGAGGGCATTATCGCCAACGATCTGATCGGCTACACCCTCCCCTCCACCGGCGGCAGCGGCACCGGCGCGTACACCGCCGCGGGCGCGGCGATCATCGCCATCGCGCTTTGTCTATTGCTTCGCAAGCGATACGCCCGCTAACACTGAAGTCATTCTATCCAAAACCTAAGTCATTCTATCTAAAACCAACCCAATCCCCCATCGGGCGGAATTCGGCATAGCGCGCCGAATCCCGCCCAATTTATTACGGCAATGTTGAAAATCTGCAATCAATTGTTCGCATATTGGCGGAACCTCGCCATGGCGCGCGGCGTCTAACCCATGAAACGATCTTTCAGGGGGTTGGAATCATGAAAAAGAAACTGTTATCCGTATTTCTGGTATTGCTCGTAGTGCTCACGAGCGCCGCGCCCGCCGCACTGGCGGATACGCTCAAGGGCTACATCACCATGTCCACCGTAGACGGCACGCTGCACCTGCGCAAGGGACCGGGCACCAATACCGCTTCCGTGGGCTACGTGCACAACGGCGACGCAATCCGCATCTATACCGATGTCACCGGCAAGGATTCCAGCGGCAATCTCTGGACCAAGATTAAGGTGAACTCCACCGGCAAGTCCGGCTACGTGCGCAACATATTCATCGCCTTCAACGGGCAGTCCACCGGTCTGAGCGTGTATATCGGCGCGGACGGCGGCACGCTGAACGTGCGCAAGGGTCCGGGCACCAAATACGCCATACTGGGCACCGTGAAGCAGGGCGACGCCGTGACCCTCATCAAAAAGGGCAGTATGTGGTCGCGCATTCAGGTGGTAAAGAACGGTCTGGTGGGCTACATCAACACCGAGTACATCAAGGGGTTGTATACCGGTTCCGCCAGCGGCAACCTGCCCTCCGGCACCTATACCGCCGGCACGGTCACCACCAAATACAGCGGCAGTACCGTGCACCTGCGCAGCGGCGCGAGCCTGAACGCGGGCATCGTGGGCTATCTCTCCAAGGGCGCGAAGCTGCGCATACTGTCGACCAGCGGCGAATGGTACCGCGTGAAGACGGTCAATGGGCAGACCGGCTACGTGAGCAAGGCGTACGTATCCAGCGGCTTTACCGCCAAGACCACCGGCATGGTGAACCTGCGTTACGGCGCGGGCACGGACTACAGCATTCGCAAGGTGCTGAAGAACGGCGCCAGCGTAAAGGTGCTGAGCGTGGATGGCAAGTGGGCGCGCGTGAACGCCGGCGGCAAAACCGGCTACGTGCACATTAGCTATTTGGCGTATTAATGGAACGCGACGGGGGAAACCCCGTTCGGGGCGGGATCGATGGACCCCGCCCTCAGACTGCTGATAAAGCCCGCAACCGCAAGAGACTCGCCGAAAACGACGAGTCTCTTGCTTCCTGCGTCAGCAGACCTTGCAGAATCGGTCACTTACGATTTAGTAAGCTCCCTCATCT
>JAFUAR010000276.1 GCA_017460585.1 Clostridia bacterium | reverse complement strand
GAGGTCATGGAAAACAGCAGGAAATGATTCACCATTTACAGGCTGTGAGAAATTGACATATATAGAGATACCGGAAGGGATAACTTCCATGCCGGAATGTGCTTTCAGGAGTACATATCTTCAAAAGATAACTCTGCCAAGTACTTTGGAGAGAGTAAGCTATCAAGCTTTTTATTCTTGTAGCCGACTTGAAGAAATAAAGATACCAGAAGGAGTTACGACGATATACGTGTATGCATTTCAATATTGTCACCCAGATTTCACCATCTACGGCGTATCCGGTTCCTATGCCGAAACCTACGCCAAAGAAAACAACATTCCCTTCATCGCGATCGACGATATTGGAGGGGATACACAAATCATTCCCACCGTCACGATCAATTCCTACCCCAACACTATCGTATACACCGATACGCCGGTGAACTTTGCCCTGAGCACCACAAATGCAACCAAGGTGAAGCTCATTGCGGACGACACGTGGGAATTTGAATATCCCGTGGAGAGCGGCAGCGCAACCACCGTGATTGAGCGCGCGTTCAGCCTTGCTGGCGAGCGCAGCATCGCCTTCCGCGCCTGCAATTCCTATGGCGAGTGGGGTCCGGTGTGCGAACCCGTGCTGGTTCACGTAGTACCCGCGGGTTCGGTATCCGCGCCGGTGTTCAACGGCATTCCCGTCGACGGCATATTGTTGAATAATGATACGACCATTACATGGTCCATGCCGTTTGATGAAACCGCTGCGGGTATCGATCACTATGAAGCCTCGCTGTTCCGCGTGGTCAACGGCGAGGAAACCGCGGTTTGCAGCGCGGTCAACACCGCTAAAAACGGTGCGCTGAATCTGAAATCATACCTGACGATCTCCGGAAACTACCTGTTGAAGGTAGAAGCGGTCGGCATAGCAAAATCGAGCGGGCCGGCCGAAAACGGAAAAAGTACGCTGGCGTTTGGCTACCGCACGGTTCCCGAATTTGCTTTGAGCGAGGTGCAGTGCTCCGGCATCATGGGTTCGGATGTGACTGTGCGCTGGAATCCCCCTGCATGGGCGGTGGATTCCAGTCAGCAGCCCGATCAATACATCGTTTGGGTCTATGGTCCGAACGTGGAGCAGGCGTTTACGGTGGAGGGCGGTGCGTCGAGCTTCACCCTGCCCGGATCGCTGTTTAAGGCAACCGGCGGTTATACTGTGGATGTATACGCCGTACTGGGCGAAGGCGATCAGTGGCAGCAATCGCTGGCGAGCGGTTACAATATCATGACCTTTGGTCCCACGGAGATCAGCATCGATATGCCCAGCGGTCCCTATCTCGCGTCCGACGAGCTGCACGTAATGGGTAAGGCGACGGGCGGCATTCAATATGTGCGCGTGCAGCTGGAGAAGAACGGCGGTCCCGCCGTGGTGCCTGTTTCCGATGGCGAGGGCATGGCGACGGATTACTTCGTAGGCGCGGTGGATGCCCAGTCGCGCGAATACTACATTAAATTGATTCCCTACGAGGCGATGAGCCTCAGCGATTCAAACGCGGTCGCGGTATACGGCTACGCTACGCTGGAGGACGCGCAGAACGATACCAACCGCCTCGCCAACAACTTTATCGTGCTGACCGTAAATGGTTCCGCCGTGTACAGCCGCAAAATTGTGAGCTCAAACAGCGCATCCGTGGGGCATACGTGGCGTTATACGGGCGAGCAAATGCACGTGGAGGTTACGGGAAATCGGGCGATGAATTCCCTGTCCGTCACCGCGGATGGGCGAACCGTCGCAATGCAATCCTCCACGGATACGGACAATTACGGTAGAACGCTTACCAGCGAATCGTTCTCGTTCAACTCGGTGGGCATGGTCACGGTATCGGTATCCGTAGATGCCGATGTGAAGTATTACCATGTGTACGCGGTGGAGAGCCAAGCAGCGCAAACGGCGTATATTAACGAAGCGGGCGCTGCGGTATATAGCCTGCCGCGCGAGGGCGTGCTCAAGAAAACGCTGGCGATGAACGATTCCGTGCAGGTCATCGGCTCGTATGGAACGGAAATTCGATTGATTCGCTATAGCGGCGGAACCGGATTTATCGCGGCAAATCTGCTCTCTAGCCAAAAGGACGAGAGCCTCGGTTGGAAAATGAGTATTTCCGGAACCGATGATCCCGTGCTGACCGTTATTGCGGGCAACGCCTCCGGACACGAGGGCGAGCGGTATACCTTGTATGTGGAGGAGCACAACGGGAACAATTTCTGGAATTACAATATCACCATTGGCGAAGGCAAATCTCAAAATACTTGGACATGGCGCTTGGTTGGAGATTTGAATTTGAATAAGACCAAGGTGTATGAATTCCGCATTTATCCCTATCTGGATTATAGCGCCGAGGATGTACCCATGCTCATCTACGGCGCGCAGGGGCGCATACTCCAACCCTACAGCGGGCGCACTTATGATTTCTTTGATAGCGGCAAGCTGGATGTCGAGTGGGCGGTGAGCGAAGGCGCGGAGGCATATTCGGTATTCATGCAAATCGGCGGTCAGCTCGTGTTCCAATCCTCGCAAATCGATCCGGTAGACGGGGCGGAAAAAATGTCTTTTACCATTGATATTGGAGATACCTCTATTACCGATGCGATGAGGAATTCCAATCAAAGCGCCACCGTTTGGGTATCGGCGTATTTCCAGCTGCGCCAACACCAATAGCGTAAGAAGCGTTGCGGAACTTAGGGAAATGGGGAGGAAATGAGTATGTTAAAAAAAGCTGTCGCATGGGCATTGCTTCTCGTGTTGAGTTTGAACGCGCTTCCGATGAACGCTCTGGCCTTTGAAATGAAATATGAACCCGTGGAAATACAGCTCAAGGCGTCGGGATCGCTGGAAACGCAATTCCGCAATTGGGCGGCGGACGTAATTGATGAGTACTACAACCGCTATTGCGCGCATGGGCAAAGCGGCTCGTCGGTGTATTACGATTTTGACTTTACTTATCTGCATAAGGTGCGCGATCTCGTATGGCGCTGGGGATATACGCCGTATGATTCGCAGGTGAGCGAGGTTGGTCAGTTCGATGGAATCTATCGCGAATACTATCTTGCCGCCCTCGCGAAGATTGATTACGATTTGAACGGTTCTAAATCGACCTACACCATCGTGCGCAAGGACAATGAAACCGCGCAGCAATACGAAGAACGTATGCTGCCCTTCTACAAATTGCTGCTCATCGAATCCATGGAAGAAAGGTACGTCATCGACGACGATGCATATTCCGCCATCGATCCGCGCGAACCGGGCGTTTACCGTTTGGTAAGGGGCTCAGACGATCGCTTGCACATGGAAAAGGATCCTTCAAAAACCATGCAGAATCTGGAGGATATGGCGGTTGCGGAATGCTTGGAGGCTTGGTCCGATTTTGGTATTTCAACCATAGACCTCATGATGGACGCGGCGGATGTTTACGCGGAGTTGAACGGAGCGGCGGTGACCGGCAGCGGAGAAAAGTTCTTAAAATCGGTGAAGGATTCGGCAATCAGCGGACTCATGGCGGTATTCAAAACCGGTGTGGATAGCATTTGGGAAAACCAGATCAAGCGCTTGGAAAACAATATGAACGAGGCGATGAAATGCTATATTGGCAACAAGGAGCTGGTGGGCTATAACCGCATTATCCACTATTTGGAAAACGTCTATACTGACGATTCGTTTATTACCTATAGGAACGATTCCGTTTTTCAAAAAGCGGTAGAGGAATTAATTGAACTGGCTGGGGAACAGTATACCGACAATATTGCCGCCATTCAGGATTGGTACGCTGAAACCGCGCCGCTCAAAAATGTATTGAGCAACGACGAAATTCTATGGCTGATTTGCGATGAGTTTGTGGAGCAATTATTCAATATGGCGGTGTCGGTCTTTCAGACCATTCGAAAAAATGTGAAAGATTACTCTACAACGGAAAACGAAATCGCCACCTCTATGATGAATGCGCTGGATTGCGTTCTGGTCGTAGCGAAGTCCTACGTAAAATACGAGGTGGAAAATCGCATTAAGGCGTATAAAAAGACGGGCTCGTATGATTTTGAGGAGGATATGGACGAAGCCCTAAGAAAAGCGGCGCAGGATGCTTTGAATGAAGTGGTGAAAATCATCACCGAAATGAAAAACGCGGATACCAGCTATCTGACCTATTCCGATTATCGGGATCAATTTGTGCTGGAAATTCTTTCCGCGGTCATCAAGCATACCAACGAATTGCGAGATTTGGCGGAGGATATCAATTGGCAGGCGATGAAGGACCAGCAATTGAAGATAATCACGGAGGACCAATGGTCCAAATTGTGGAATATTGTCTGTAGCATCGTCGGCTCTGCCATCAGCTCCGCGGCGGAAAACGGCGTGTTGACCAAGCTATATTATAATAAGGCTGTAAGGTCCGTATCTACAAATAGCATGGAGTCGTTTAAAAAGCACGCGGAGGTGGTTAAAATCATCAAGACGGTCGGCAAGCTCTGGAGCAGTATGATGAATACCGCGGAGGAGCTGGCAAACGCGGTATACGCCACCATCGAGGACTGGACGGATGAAAAGCAGACGAGCTATAAAGCTGTGGGTTTGACTTCGAGCTATAAAGCCAGCTCTCCCTTGGAACAGGTACTCAATGTGCAGCTTACGGAAGTAAAGACGCTGAATGGAGATTTGCGCGGCGCGATTCTCAATCCGCAAGCGTATGTCATCGATAATGGAAATCGCAAAACCATTACCTGCAGGGATATATTGCAATGGACCGATGAGATCATGCTTCAGGTGGAATTCGATATTATCGGTACGCGTTGGCTCTGCGATTTGTTTGGCTCCGCCGAAGCCGCCAGCGACAATCTGTTCTTTGGCAATTCCGAATTCTATAGCTATATTATGCGCCAGATCTCTAAATCATCCGCATGGGAACAACGTATGACGGCAAAAATCGCTAGGGACGAATACAATCTTATGGCGGACTATCGCTCCTCTTGGTTGAAGGGCTGGAACGAAGATTTCCGAACGCTTCAGTAAGGTTTGGCACGAATATCAATAGAAAGTACATACCGTATGGAACGCGAAATAAGAAGACATTTCGCGTTCTGTTTTTTATTTCCAAAAGGTTTGAATTTCACTGGGGAGGGATATTAAATGAACGTTCTACGCTTATGTATAACCGAAGAATGCAAATTGCGCTTGCAGCAAAAAACGACTTGCAGGCACAACCGCCCGCAAGCCGCTTGGTCTCTATAAACTGAATGATTCATGCAAAATATTTGTCAGCGTTTACTTGCATTGTGCTGGTTCGCTAAGACCTACATACTTTATCCTTTGCTAAAATCGAAATCGCACTTGTCCGCACCTCTGCCAATCGTGCCGTTTCGCTGATATTGAATACCAGTCAAATTGCTGTAAATACAATCATCACTGTAACAAAAGGTGGCTGTAAGCTCGTTGCAGCCCAGCAATGAGCAGTATTTATGGTAAGGACATTGCAGTACGTCTACGCGTAACCTCATGGTGTTGGCTTCGAAGAATTTCGTCTGAAACCCTGCTTCTTCATTAAAAAGAGTCGAGAGCATCTTTGAGAATACAAGCAGAAACACAGAACGCATAAATGTTGGCTTGGTCAGCGTACGCAAACGCTTTATATCTGGCTCTACTCCAATGCGAATTGCTTCCATCAGTAGATCTGTCGACTGTTCTTTAGGTATATACTTGATCATTTGCATATACAACGCAGCACGGGGGAAAATCATCTGTTCTGTATGGTTTTTTTCTTTCTTAGGTAGCTCAGCGTACTCCCAGCAGAATTCATTGCACTTTCTGACCGCGTCATTCACTATGAATAAGGTTTTTTCCTCTCCAATTTGGCTTTTCAGAGTACTCAGAACATATCTATATCCATTATTCTTTTCATAGTATTTTCTGGTGATCATACTATTGCTCTCCCATGAATACCAATTTTTCACACTCATTCTACCACAACATTTTTAAAGTTCAACCGAAAATCAGCGTTACCCGCTTTTCCCATCGTTACCGTCAGGTAATTTTATCAAAAGATCATTGATACAATGCGCGGATAAAATAGAGAAATGATAACGGTGCGTTCGATTTTCGCTGATACATCAACGTAAATTTAAACAGGAGGAGCGTGCCGTATGCGTTCCTCCTGACTTTATCTGCAGTGTTTTCCAAGGTAGCAATACTTTATGAAGTCTGTTATAATTCTTCTGAAAGCTCAAATTCTCATTGCTGGATAATGTCTGCTTGGAGGAATCGTCTATGCCCACAATCTTTCTGCCCAGCTGTAAGCTCAAGGCAAAATACCCCGCCCAGAGCCTGCGCCTGCGGGAATACCTCGCCGCGCGGGCAAACGCGGAAACCGTCGGCTGCTGTAAGCAATACCTCGCGCGGGCAACGGAGGATATTTCGGCAATCGTCGTATGCAATAACTGCGCCGCCATCATGGAGGAAAGCAGTCCTGTGCGCGATATTCAATACGCGTGGAGTATCATCGATGCGGACCCCGCGTTCCCATTCCCCGATTACGGTGGTGAACGAATGACCGTGCAGGATTGTTGGAAGGCATACGATCGGCGAAATGTGCAGAACGTCGTGCGTTCACTGCTGCGCAAGATGAATATACAAGCGGTGGAGCAGGCGGAGAATTTCGATCGTACCCGCTTTTGCGGAACGACGCTGCTGGATACGCCGTTTGAAATCGGCATTCGTTATGCGCCAAAGCGATACGCAAATGCGCCGTACCAGTCCCTCTCGCCCGAGGAGCAGTCCGAGGCGCTGCGCGCGCATTGCGCTTCCATCGCGACGAATCGGGTCGTGTGCTATTGTCCCACCTGTATGGCTGGAATCGAGCGCGGCGGAAAAGGCGCGGTGCACCTAATCGAGCTGCTGTTTCCCCTATGAAGTGTTGAAGGAAGCCATTCAGTACATTCGACGGATTGAACCTAGAGACGGCGCGACTGTGGGAGAATCCGTTCGTCGCGCGGTATATCTGCGCCTTTGGCGCGTGTACGTGGGAAAAAGTACTCGCACGACTTGAAACGGAGTTTTCCAATCAGCGAACCTGCGGCGCGCTATATTGGTCTTTTTTCGAGCGCGCAATGAGCGAACGGATTGGCGGCATGGCTGCGCCATCGGGGGCGACGACCGCGGTCACGCGCTACGCGTCTGAAGCGCTGCAAGCGGATATGCTGATCGCAGGGATGATCCCCAAATATCGCTC
This sequence comes from Clostridia bacterium, assembly GCA_017460585.1. Lineage (GTDB taxonomy): Bacteria > Bacillota > Clostridia > Christensenellales > Aristaeellaceae > Faecivicinus. The sequence continues at coordinate 343 of JAFUAR010000276.1, read as the reverse complement.
TAGGGCAGTGCTGAGCAAACTGGGCTTGCAAATATCGGCAATGCGTTTTCTGCGTCCACAGGGCTGAAGCATCCGACTCGGCGCATGAAAAAATCAACATGGGCGGCGCGGCAGGGCAAAGCCTGCATCAATCCCACATAAGGAGACGGTTATTCATGAATAAATCCCGACTGGAAGCCTTTACCGACGCCATCGTCGCCATTGCGGCGACAATCATGGTGCTGCAGCTCTCCATTCCCTCTGCGCCCACTTGGCAGGGCTTGGGGGAGAATGGCATCAAGCTGCTGGCGTATCTGGTATCCTTTCTCATGATTTATCTGGGCTGGTTCGCCCACCATAATCT
>JAFUAR010000275.1 GCA_017460585.1 Clostridia bacterium | reverse complement strand
GGACGGGGGACACGTCCCCCGCCACTGCCACCCCCTCAGGTTTTGCTGAAACCGCTATGCGGTTTCCGGGCGCAAAACCTGCAAGGAAGCGGACACTTGGTCCGCGTCCTCGCGGCGTACACGCCGCCGCTGCGGATTGAAAGTCGGGGATTGCGATCCCCGACACCCCATGGGTGAATGGTAACCAATACGGGTATTATATGTTAAGAAATTTACTGAATTTGTGTTGTAACCGCCACAAATATGTGCTAAAATATCCGAATTAACTGAATGGGAGAGGGATGCGAATTGAAGCTGCAGCCGGCGGTGGTACGGGAAACAAAGCGCATTGCGGCGGGTACCTTGCTGATGCTGGCGGTTATGCTGCTGGTTTATCTGGCGCTGGGTCGCTTGAACACCTCCGTCGTGTTCGGCGGTCTGTGTGGCGGATGTATTGCCGTGCTCAATTTTTTGGCGTTGGGCGTTACGGTTCAAAATTCGGTGAGCGGCATACAGGGTGAGGATGAGGCGCAAGCGAAAAAAGCAAAAAACCTCATGCAATTTAGTTACAGCGTGCGTATGCTGCTGCTATTGGCGCTGGCGGCGCTCGGCATCGCGGCGTTTAAGTTCGACGGACTCGCCACTTTGCTGCCATTGCTGTTTCCGCGCATTACCATAGCGATTATCAGTGTTACCAATCATTTTACCAAGCGAAAGGAGACGGGCGTAAAGTGAATATTGATGTTTCCGGCGCGAAAGTCTTCCTGTATTCGGAAAAATTGGGCGGCGCAATATTGACCGAGACCATTGTGAATATGTGGATTGTGATGGCGGTTGTGGCGCTCATTTGCTTTGTGCTGACCCGCAATTTAAAGCCGCATTCCGTGAGCAAACGGCAGGCGGCGGCGGAATTCATCGTGCAGAAAATGACCAACATGGTCAAAGAGAATATGGGCGAAAAGTTCGCGGGCATGGCGCCGTTTATTACCGCGCTCATGGCGCTCTCCGCGTTGTGCAGCCTGTCGAGCCTGTTGGGTATGTACGCCCCGACCTCGGATTTGTCCACCGTGCTTGGCTGGGCGCTGCTGGTGTTCGCCATGATCACCTATCAAAAATTCAAAACCAGCGGCTTCCTCGGCTACTTTAAGGGCTATACCGAACCCATTGTGGTGCTCACTCCTTTCAATATCATCAGCGAAATCGCTACGCCGATTTCCATGGCGTTCCGTCATTTTGGCAATATCGCTTCCGGATCGGTCATTACCGCGTTGGTGTACGCCGCGCTCGCCGCGCTAAGTCACGGGCTGTTTGGTATGCTCCCAGGCGCGCTGGGGCAAACGCTCAGCCAAATTCCCATTCTTCAGGTGGGTATCCCGGCGGTACTTTCCATTTACTTCGATCTATTCTCTAGCTGCTTGCAGGCATTCATCTTCTGTATGCTGACCATGATGTACATTGGTTCTGCGGCGGAGGGTTAATTCATATTCGACCAATATACCATTAAGGAGGAATCACATTATGTATGAGAAGGCAATCGTATTGGGCTGTTCTGCGGTAGGCGCGGGTCTGGCAATGATCGCGGGCATTGGTCCCGGTATCGGCGAAGGCTACGCGGTCGGTAAGGCGTGCGAAGCGATCGGGCGTCAGCCGGAGTGCAGAGGCGAGGTTACCAGCACCATGCTGTTGGGCTGCGCCGTTGCGGAGACTACGGGTATTTACGGTTTCATCGTGGCGCTTATTTTGCTGTTCGTAAACCCGCTTCTGGGCAAGCTGTAATGGTTGGCGCAAAGCAGGAAGGGAGGCGAGGATAGCACATGGTTCAGGAATTCATATCGATTACTCCATGGACTTTGGTCTTCTCCATCTGCAACCTTCTAATACTGTGCCTCATTGTAAAAAAGCTGCTGTTCAAACCCGTGAACAATATGCTGGAAGCGCGCCAGAAGGAGATTGAAGATACCTATCAGGCGGCGGACGAAACGCGGGCGAGCGCCGATAAGCTCAAGGATGAGTATACGCAGAAAATGCTAAAGGCGCGCGATGAAGCGGACGGTATTGTGCGCACGGCGATGGATTCCGCGCGCCGTCGCAGCGATGAAATCGTGAGCG
>JAFUAR010000274.1 GCA_017460585.1 Clostridia bacterium | reverse complement strand
CGCTTTCCACGCCGTCGTCCGAAACGCTTTCCGCTTCGTTTGCCCAAAGCAGCGTTCGCTTTGCTCCGCGAACGCGCAGGGCGCACGTTTCCATTGTCGCATCACGCGGTAGGGAATAATCTCTGCGAACAATTACACCCTGCGCCTTGAACAAGGGTTGCAGCGCAGTTATACCGGATAAAGCCTCCCGATTTATGCGAGCAATTCCATTATCTGAATCCAGATAGAGAGGCTCTGGCGACGCGTCGCCGGTGGTCCACAGATTTTCGCCCTCGATTAGCTCTACATGGATTGGTTCTTCGCCTTCGATTACCGAAATGTCGCAAGCTTCTCGCAGCTCGTCCTCCTTATCCAGCGCAAAGGGACCGATCGCCGCATAGCAACGCGCGTCAGTGGCGACATAAGCGAGCATTTGCACGTAGGCGTTTTCTCCGTCATAGCCGTAAACAGTGAGGGAGGCGGAGAGCGAATCCTCAAGTTCGGTTACGCTGCCCACCAATATACCTCGACCGGAGGGAGAATCGATGATATTCACAAAGCGCTCCTGTTCGCGATTTAAGTCGATGAGGATGTCCGCCGCCAGAGCGTTACCTTGCTCGCCTGCTTCATAAATTGCCAAATGCCATTGCTCATCCCAGTAGGCAATGTCTTCACTGGACTGCACGCCGGATACAAGGTACAGCACCAAATATTCTTGCGCACCGTCGCCGTCGATATCATCCCATAATTCGGAGAATATTCCCTGAGCGGTAAGCCAGTTTTGCGCGTAGCCCTGCGTCCGCCCGAGCCATACGCCGTCTTCAAACGCGATATCGAGCCTTTGCAAACCAGAACCCTTCGTAATTTCTACGTTTCGAACGCCGCTGAGAGCATCAATCGTGAATACGCCTAGGGCTTCACGTATTTCTTCCTCTGTGCCCATTTCCGGCGGCTCTAGAGCCGTCTCCAAACCGAAGCGCGGGGTTGTACCTTCAGCAAACGCGCTCACGCACCAAAGGGCTGTGCAAAACAGTAGCAGGAACCAACGTTTCATGATTTTCCCTCGATTATTTTCTAGCGCACGATGCGCGCGTTGCCCTTCCATACGTTCCATACCTGCGCTTCATCCGCGGGCGTGGCGTAATCCTCCAACATGGTGACCGCCATTGCGCCGGTTGCCCAGCCGAAATGCAGGCAGTCTTCCGCAGACCAGCCCCTGAGCTTGGCGTATAGCAGACCGGCGACAAAGCCGTCTCCGCCGCCAATGCGGTCCAATACGCGTATGGCGCGCGGTTCAGCGTAATACCAGTGCCCTTGATCCAGCATGATTGCGCCCCAGAGGTGTTCATTTGCATCCACCACCTCGCGCAGCGTCGTTGCGCAGGTCGAAACCTGTGGGAAGCGCTGGCGAGCATTGGCAATCATTGCCTTGAAGGCGTCTACCTGATCAGACAATCCGTTTCCGCCCGCTTCCGGTCCTTCTATGCCGAGCGCAAGCTGGAAATCCTCTTCATTGCCGATCAATATATCCGCGCGCTCCGCGATCCGGGTAAATATATCGCGCAGCGCTTGCTGGCGACCTTTCCAAAAAGAAGCGCGATAGTTGAGATCGAAGCTTAACCGCGCTCCGGTTTCGCGCGCCAGCTCCGCGAGCCGAAGGCAAGTTTCACCGGTTGATTCGGACATGGAGGCGAATAAACCCGAAATATGTACGATATCTACGCCCTCTTCGCGAAAAATGCGATTCAGATCGAAGTCTTGCGGAGCAATGGTGCGCCCAACCTCGCCTGCACGGTCATTGTATACGCGCGGTCCGCGCATACCGTAGCCGGAATCGGCAATGTTGAACTGGTGGCGTACGCCCCATGGACCGTCGGGCTCGATTTCCGGTCCCTCATAATGGATATTGCGCCTGCGCAGCTCTCCCTTGATAAAGGAGGCGATAGGACTGCCCGCCACAAAGCGCGTCAATACCCGAGTGTTCATTCCCAACGAAGCGGCGACATTTAAAACGTTGCTCTCTGCGCTGGTCGCCTGCATGGTATATAGGTTTCCAATTCCTGTCGGCTGACGATCTGCCGGAGTAATGCGAACGCCCATGGAAGTGGCGGTTAAAAGCTGAATGCGGGACATTGCTTAATCCTCCCTGTGTTGGTAATTTTTCAAGGGTGATGGTTGCCCATGCTTGCTGTACGTTTGCGGTAAATCCGCGCAGTCGACGCATTG
>JAFUAR010000273.1 GCA_017460585.1 Clostridia bacterium | reverse complement strand
CTTGGTCCGCGTCCTCGCGGCGTACACGCCGCCGCTGCGGTTTGAAAATCGGGGGTCGCGACCCCCGATACCCCCATTGGGTGAATCGCAACGCTAATCGCCCGTTTTGAATTTTTATCCGCGCGTTGCCCCTCTTCGCCCCTTCCGCGAAAACCCGCCGATATTGTCAACAAAGCCGATTTATGCTACCATGGAAGGCGAAGAAAACCACCGAGGAGCGAACGAACCGCAGTGATCGCATACCACGTAGTGACGGAGCGACCCATGCCCATAGGGGCGACCATCGCCTTCGACGAAACGCACGAAAGCGGGGTATACCGGCGAGTGATGGCGCGCGAAGGCGAAGTGCGCGAAATTTTGACCCACCCCGAGCGGTACGCCGCCCAAGCGCTGGAGCACCACACAGCCGTGGCGCTGCGAGAGCTGGCGATGGAGGAGGTGCGGCGGGCAAACTACCCGCAGTATCCCTCCCGAATGCGCTGCCTGTACGTTTCCCAAACCCTAGAGGAGGCGGAGCGCTGGGGCGAATATTTCGCTCGACTGGGCAGACCCACCTACGGCATTGTGGAGCTGCGCGTGGAAGGACCCTGCTTTGTGGGCGACGCGCGCAACTGCTTTGCCGGAACGCCCGATTGGGAAAACAATTTGCGCTTGGCGCGGCGCTACTGGGACCGCGCGCCCAACCCCGACCGCCAAAGCCCCATAGAAGAGGTGCTGGCGGGCGGCGAAATTACGATTTTGAAAATGGTGCGGGAAATCCGCGCCAATTTGGAGGAAAAATGAAGCAGATCGAAATCACCCCCATCCATCGCGGCGGCGCGCCGTGCGACATTTCCGATTTCGGCATGGAAGCCGCCCAAGCGGCGCGCGCCTTCCACCGCACGCTGCCCGGGTACGCCCCCACGCCGCTATACTCGCTAAACGCGCTGGCGAAGGCGATGGGCGTGGCGCGCTTTTGGGTCAAGGACGAGAGCGCGCGCTTTGGCTTAAACGCCTTCAAGGCGCTGGGCGGCAGCTACGCCATGCAAACCCTGCTGGATAACGAGGCGCGCACCTTCGTGACCGCCACGGACGGCAACCACGGGCGCGGCGTGGCTTGGGCGGCGCGGGTGCTGGGGCAGCGCGCGGTGGTCTATATGCCCCGCGGCTCCGCGCCGGAGCGTCTGCAAAACATTTTGGCGCAGGGCGCGGAGGCTTCCATACTGGATATGCCTTATGACGACGCGGTGCGCTACGCCCGCCGGCAGGCGGAGGCGCACGGCTGGACGCTTTTGCAGGATACCGCTTGGGCGGGCTATACCGAAATTCCAAGGCGCATTATGCAGGGCTACACCACCATGGGACTGGAGATATTGGAAGCGCTTAATACGCTGCGCCCCACCCACGTATTCCTGCAGGCGGGCGTAGGGTCCATGGCGGGCGCTATGGCGGCGTTTTTTGCCAACGTCTACGGGGAGAATCGACCCACCGTGATTGTGGTGGAGCCGTTTACGGCGGACTGCATTTACCGTACCGCTCAAGCCAACGACGGCGCGCTGCACGCCTGCGAGGGCGATCAAATGCGCACCATTATGGCGGGACTGTGCTGCGGCGAGCCCTGCTCCATCGCGTGGGAAATGCTGCGCGACCATGCCGATTTCGCGCTGCGCATGGCGGACGAAGTCGCCGCCACGGGAATGCGCGTGCTGGGCAACCCCTTGCCGGGGGACGAACGCATTATCTCCGGCGAAAGCGGCGCGAGCGCGGCGGGCGCGGCGTTTGAAATCGCCACCCATCCCGCCTGCGCGCAGGAGAGAAGCCGATTGCGCCTAGGTGAAGATTCTTCGGTGCTGGTGATCAGCACCGAGGGCGATACCGACCGCGAGAACTATCGCGATATCGTTTGGCGCGGAAAATACCCGCACGCGCTGTAACGCATAAGGGGCAAAACAACTCCGCCGACCATACAAAATCGGCGGAGTTGTTTGGTTCCATAAGCTGCGTCAACATACCGAAAGCGCCGCCCGAGAGCGGCGCTTTCGCCATATATGTATCGATTACGCTTCCGCTTCCTTGCGCTGCATGAGCACCGCGGCGACCACGATGGCGCCCTTGAAGGCGTCGGTCAGGAAGGCGTCCACGCCCAGCAGAATCAGCAAATTGTTCATAATGCCGATAATCAGCACGCCCAGCACAGTGCCCACGATAGAGCCGCGCCCGCCGGACATGGCGGTGCCGCCCACCACGACCGCCGCAATGGCGTCCAGCTCGTAGCCGGAGCCCGCGGAGGCGACGTCCATGCCGCCCAGTCGCGACAGCTGCGATACCGCCGCGATGGCGACCACCAGACCGCTGATCATGTACACCTTCATTTTCACCTTGTTGGTGTTGATACCGGAAAGGCGGGTGGTGCGCTCGTTGGAGCCCACAGCGTACACGTAGCGCCCGAAGGCGGTGTGCTTCATCACCAAATAGAATATGACCGCCAGCACCAGCCAGTAGAGTATGGTCATGGGGCGCTGCCCGCCGATCATGGTATTGGCGATGGCTTCAAAGCTCTTGGGCACGGTGGGGGTGTAGCTCTTGGTGAAGTACTGGCTCACCGAGCGCACCACGTTCATAATGCCCAGCGTGACGATGAACGGGGGCACGCGCCCCTTGGTGACCAGCAGACCGATGATCGCGCCGATGGCGAGACCGGTAATGAGCGCGGTGAGTATGCCCAGCGCGAACGCCGGCACGCCGGTAATGCCGAAGCGCACCAGCACGCCGTGATCGCCCGTATCGATCATGGTCATGAGCACGGTGCCCACGCCCGCCAGCGTGGAGCCGACCGCCAGATCGATGCCGCCGGTAATGATGACCAGCGTCATGCCCAGCGCGATCATGCCCACGGAGCTGTTGGCGCGCAGCACATTGAAGGTATTGTCAAACCAGAATTTCGCCCAAGCCCCAACGGACCCCTGCCCAAAACCCAGCGCATAGGTTTGCAAAACCAGCATGACGATGAGCGCCATACCCACCGAGAACACGGGGTTGCCGCGCCACTGCTTGGCAAACGGCTTGGCGAAGCACAGCATGGTAATGCCGATGAGGAACAGCAATATGGCGGTAAACAGCACGCCGATGAAGTTGTCCGCCAGCTGAATTTCCACCCGTTCGGTCAGCGTGAGCTTGTGGTTGGCGGACTGCGCAATCGCCTCCTGCGCAAAGGCGTACCAGCCGTCCAGCAGCTCCTCGCCCGAATCGCTCAATATTTCGGCGCGGGACTTGAGGGAGGCAAACGCCTTGCGGCAGTCTTCCACGCTATTGAGCGCGGGCTCCTCGCTCACGCCGCCAAAGCTCATATCCAGCGACACGTTGCGCAGCTGCGACAGCACCTTGTCCGTGCCGTCCACGGCGCTCGCCATGGCGTTCTCCGCGTCCGATACCGCCTTATACGCGCCGGATACGATGTCCTCGTACATGCCCAGCACCTTCGCGTCGGTCAAGCCGCGCACGGCTTCCACGCTGTCGGACATGGCGCCGGCGGCTTCGGTCTCCTCCTCCGCCTGCGAAACCAGCGCGTTCATGCCCGTTTCCAGCTCCGCCAACGCGGGCAAGAGCGTGTCCACGTCGATATTGCCGGTTTCGTTGGCGGCGAGCGCTTCATCCAGCGCCGCAATCGCTTGGTCCGCCTCCTCCATGGCTTCCGGCAGCGCGGCGAGCTTGGTCTTGGCGGTGGAAATCTTCTTTTCCAGGGAAGACAGGTTCTTGCCGGCGCGGGTCACCCCGTCGACCGCCGCGGCGCTGTCGCGCGCCGAAGCGAGCCTGCCGGCAAAGCTGCCGTCGCCATCCTTGGCGTGGTCGGCCACCACGCCCACGGCGAACACCGCGATCGCCAGTATAATAAGCAAAATGCCGAGTATGCGAATCTTCTTCATAGGTACCCTCCCGCATTGTCTTTAGGGATATGCCGACGTTACTATTCACCCATGGGGGTATCGGGGGTCGTAACCCCCGACTTTCAAACCGCAGCGGCGGCGTGTACGCCGCGAGGACGCGGACCAAGTGTTCGCTTCCTTGCAGGTTTTGCGCTCGGAAACCGCGTAGCGGTTTTAGCAAAACCTGTGAGGGGGTGGCAGTGGCGGGGGACGTGTCCCCCGTCCACGTTACTGTTCAGCCGTAGGCTGAACAGTAACATTCCGGCAATTACACCGCGGCTTTTTCGCCTTCCTCCAGCGAACCGCCCGCCGCCAGCAGCATAATGGTGTGCTCGTTGAGCGCCTCGTCGGTCAGCTCGCCGCGCACCCGCCCGTGGTACATCACCAGCGCGCGGTCGCACAGGCGTATGATCTCCTGCGCCTCGCTGGACAGAATCACGATCGCCACGCCCTCTTCGGCGAGCCTGAGGATGATATCGTAAATATCCTCCTTCGCGCCCACGTCCACGCCCTGCGTGGGATTATCAAATATCAGCACCTTGGGCGCGGCGCTCAGCCACTTGGCGAGCACCACCTTTTGCTGGTTGCCGCCCGACAGGCTGGTAATGGGCAGGTTCACATTCTCCACCTTAATGGAGAGGTCGCGCACGTGCTTTTGCATATTGTCGCGCAGCACGCCCATATTCAGCCAGCCCAGCGTATTGAAGCGGCTGTAGGTCACAATGCTGGCGTTTTCCTGGACCGACAAATCCTTGATAATGCCGTTTTCCTTGCGGTTGCGCGGCACGTAGCCCAGCCCCGCCTTGTAGCCCTGCGTGGTGGACTTGGGGCGGGCGTTTTTGCCGCCCACGGAAATTTTGCCCTTGCAATCCGGCGTTACGCCGAATATGGTTTGGAACAGCTCGCTGCGCCCGTCGCCCAGCAGCCCCGTAAAGCCCAATATCTCGCCCGCGCGCAGCGTAAAGCTCACGTCCTCAAATTCGCGCTCGCGACTGAGATGCTCCACCCGCAGCACCTCCGCGCCGATGTTCACCTTGCGCGCCAGCTTTTCGGTGCGCACCTCGTGACCCACCATCATGCGCGCCAAATCGCGCTCCGTCACGCGCTCCACGCGCCCCTGCCCCGCGACCTCGCCGTCGCGCAGCACGGTGTAGGTATCGCAAATGGTCAACACCTCGTTGAGCTTGTGCGATATGAACACAATGGAAACGCCCGTTTGCTTTACGGTGTGCATCATTTCAAACACGCGCGCAATCTCCACTTCGGTGAGCGAGGTGGTGGGCTCGTCCATAATGATGGTGCGCGCCTTGAACAGCAGCGCGCGCGCGATCTCGATGATCTGCTTGTAGCTCGCGTCCAGCGCGCTCAGCGGCGTGGCGGGGTCGAGCTCCACGTTCAGGCGCCGCAGCACCTCGCGCGAGCGCTCGATCATGGTCTTGCGGTCGAGCCGCCAGCCGCGCTTGAGCTCGTTTCCCAGGAACAGATTTTCGTAAATGTTCAAATCGTTCACCAGATTGAGCTCCTGATGAATGAACGCGATGCCCGCGTTCATGGAGTCCTTGGGGGTATCGAAGCGCACGGTCTGCCCGTTCACCTGTATGAAGCCGGCGTTCGGCTGCAGCACGCCGCCCAATATGTTCATGAGCGTGGATTTGCCCGCGCCGTTTTCGCCGATCAGCGCGCGCACCTCGCCGTCGCCTATGGTGAAGTCCACGCCCTTCAGCACCTGATTTGCCCCGAAGGACTTTTCAATGCCCTTCATGCTCAACGCCATAGCAGCACATCCTGTTCTCAAAAAAAATGGTTACTATTCACCCTATGGGGGTGTCGGGGGTCGTAACCCCCGACTTTCAAACCGCAGCGGCGGCGTGTACGCCGCGAGGACGCGGACCAAGCGTCCGCTTCCTTGCAGGTTTTGCGCTCGGAAACCGCATAGCGATTTCAGCAAAACCTGAGGGGGTGGCGGCGGACGTGTCCCCCGTCCACAACCTGTGAAGCCGCAGGCTGAACAGTAACAAAAAATGAATGCTCCCGCGTGCGGGAGGGAAAAGACTCCGCGCCCCAAAACGGCGCGCCGCGCCCGATGCCTCTTACACAAAGGCAGCGCGCGCCGAACGCCCCAGCGGGAAGCGCCGTGGGAAAAAATCGGAGGAGACCGGAAGGTCCCCTCCGATGAAGCCTAGAATTAGTACGGAGAATCGGGATTGATGAAATCCGCCACGTTGTCGCGATCGACGATGGTGGTGGGATCCACAATGCTGTGCTCCACGGTCTCGCCGGAGATGACCTTAATGGCGTTCTCGATGCAGGTCACGATCATGTCCGGAGAATAGGTCGCGGAGGATACCCAGATGTCGGCGTACTTCTCGTCGTTCATCATGTTGAAGTATTCCTGGCATCCGCCGCCGCCGGTGATCGCCTTCACGTCGGTGCGACCGGCCTCAACGATGGCCTGCAGCGCGCCGATGGAGGTTTCGTCGTCCATGGAGAACACGGCGTCGATCTGGGGGTTCGCGGTGAGCGCGTCCGCCATGTCGTTCAGACCGTCTTCACGGGCGAAAGCGGTGGAAATGGTGATGAACTCCATGTCGGGAGCGATCTCAGCCATGGTGTCGAGGAAGCCCGCCTTGCGGTCCGCCGCGACGTTGCCGGAGCTGGGAACATCCATGACCAGCACGGTGCCTTCGGTGCCGATCTTGTCCACGATGTACTTCGCGCCCTCAACGCCCATGCCGTAGTTGTCGCCGGTCAATACGTACATATTGTCGGCATACTTCTCGTCCACGTTGATGATCATATCGAAGTTGTAGATCACGATGCCCTGCTCGAGCGCCGCTTCGGCAGCGGTCTCCACGCCGGTGAACTGGGGCCATACCACGATGGCTTCCACGCCCAGGCTGATGAGCTGCTCGATCTGAGAGGACATTTCCTCGGCGTCGCCGGAGGTCAGGAAGGTGTAGTCCGCGCCGGATTCATCCGCCGCCTGCTGCGCAAAGTACGCTACGCCGCCAACCCAGCCGTGAGAGGTCGCGGGCGCGAGGATACCGATCTTGTGGGTCTCTTCCGCCATAGCGGTCATGCCCAGCATGGAAAGCGCCATAGCCAGCACGACGAGGACAGTAAGGATCTTCTTCATGTTCAATTCCTCCTTGTATTTTATGCCATTCGGCATCGACTGTATTATAACAAACGGGCGCGCTTTTTGCAATAGAATTGATTATGGAAAAAAGGAGATGGTAATTGGTTTTTCTGCGGAAACCTTTTTTGATATTCAAATGGGAAAAGCGCGCATTGTGGAAAAACGGGCGGCGCGCTTGACGGGCCGCCGCCTCCGCCGTACTATGGTGTTGTACTTGAAGACTCCCACATTGGGGGAACCCTAAGCCAAAGCCTCCGAGTCGTCGCGATCTGCTCGGAGGCGCTTTTTATTTTTCCGCGTTTGGCATGCCCTTCGTCACGCCCTTGAGCGGGTCGGAGCGGTACATACGCATAAAGCCCACCACCACGCCGAATATGCGAATTTGCTCGTAATCCCTGTAGCGAAACTGCATGGGCGGGTAGGCGGGGTTATCGCTGGTCAGGGTCAAGCCGTCGCGGTCACGGTACACGTGCTTGACCGCGGCGGAATCATCGATCAGCACCACCGCCACGGTGCCGTTTTCCACATCGGGCTGGGCGCGCACGAACAATACGTCCCCGTCCAGATAGGTGGGGCTCATGCTGTCGCCGCGCACGGTCAAGGCGTAGTCGGCGCGCAAATCCTCGCCCGCCTCCACGAAGGTCTCGAAGTCCTGCTCGGCGAGTATGGGACGCCCCGCCGCCACCTCGCCCACCATGGGAATGCGCACGCGCTTCATGCCGGAGAGGGGGCGCAACTCGTCCGTCGCGTCGTCCGTCCAGCCCATGAGCCAGCCCGGCGTCACCCCCAGCGTCTTGGCGATGGGCTCCAGCCGGTCCGAGCGCATATGCGATATATCGCCCGCCTCGTAGCGGTATATGGTCGCCACGGACACGCCCGCCCGCGCCGCCAGCACCTCCGCCGAGAAGCCCAGCGCCTTCCTGCGCTTCTTAATGCGATCGCCCGTATTCATGGCATCCGCCTCCCCGTGCTTTTTGAAAAACCGCCGAACCAAACCATCAGGCACGTAACGATGACTTCCCCTTCCTATCCTAGCACATTTTTCGCGTTTACGCAACTGTTCAACTCCGAACAAATCTTGAATATTTCGCAAAGCTCTATTTTCGCATTTTCGCGATATTTATATTGACAATTCGCGTAAATGTTGGTATACTAAATGCGAAAATATTCGCATTATTGCAAAATCAGAAGGAGCGTGAAATGATGTCGCACTGCCTGTACGCGCGGGATTGCAGCGTATGCAACCAACGGCGCTGCCCCTTTGAAAACGTTTGGACCTACCGCAACTGGTACTACAGCCTGCCCGAGGCGCAGCGCGCGCTCGTGGAACGCCCGCCCCATCCGCGGGAAGGAATCGATTACGACTTTGAATAGGCGCAAACGCCCGACGAATAGAAAAGCAAGGAGCAACATATGGGAAACAGAATCATTAAGGAATCCATCCGCACCAGCCGCTCGGTCAACGATATGAACGATTTTACCTTTCGATTGTGGGTGAACCTCATCACCTACGTGGACGATTACGGGCGCGGCAGCGCCGACCCCACCATGCTGCGCTGCCTGCTCTTCCCCCGCCGCAAGCACGTGAGCGACGTCATGGTGCGCGGGGCGCTCGAGGCGCTGGAGGCGCTGGGCTGCATCGAGCTCTACGAGTGGGAGGGCGAGGCGTACCTCTGCTTCCCCTCCTGGTCGCGCCACCAGCGGGTGCAAAACAAGCGCTCCAAGTTTCCGGAACCGCCATCCACGGTGAGTCACGGTGAGTCACCGTCTAAGGTCACCGTGAGTCACGGTGATTCACCGCCTAAGGCTACGGTGGATCACGGTGATTTTCCGCCTAAATCCAATCCGAATCCTAATACGAATCCAAATCCGAATCCGAATCCGAATCCAAATCCGAATCCAAGAGAGAGTGAGTGCCCCGTGGCTCAGGGTGAACTTGTCGACGGCGTGAGCGACTCGGCGATCGACGCCTTGCCAGACGGCGACGTTTTGCCGAACAGCGATGCTCTGCCGAACGACGCTTTGGTCGGCGACGGTTTGGCGTTCGCCGATTCACCGAGCGACAGCGCCTCGGAGCTCGCGGCTTTGCCGAGGGACGGCGCTTCGGAGTGCGGTGCTATGCCAGACGACGCCGCTTCGCCCAACGATGCCGCTTTGATTGCCGATGCCGCTTCGCCGAACGCCGCCTCCGGCTTCGGAGGCTTTCAGCCGCCCACGGCGCGGCAGGTGAGCCGCTATGCCCACGCTCATGGGCTGAACGTGGACGGTCAGGCGTTTGTGGATTACTACACGGCGATCGGCTGGAAGGTGGGGCATTCGCCCATGATGGACTGGCAGGCGATGGCGCGCCGCTGGGCGAAGCACGAGTACGCCCAGTCCAACCCCGCACAGCCCAATCCCGCGCTGAACTACGAGCAGCGCCCCCTCTCCGAGCGGGATTACAGCCACCTGTACCTCAAGCTCACCGCCGAGGACATGGAGCCCTAGCGCCATGACGAAGCGGGATAGAGAGCGCACGCGCATGCTGCTGGGCGTTTGGGGGCGCATTCCCGCACGCTGCGCCGAGATCGAGCGGGAGCGCGAATGGACGCTGTGCCGTCTGGCGCAGGCGGGCGTGCCGCCGGAGCTGGCGAACGACGATTGGCTCACCGCCGCCGAGGCGGAGCAATGCGCGTGGCGAACGCTGCTGATCGAGCTGAACGACGAACTGGAGCGGCTGGCGCTGCTGCGCGAGCGCATCGACGGGATTTTGAGCGCGCTGGGCGAGCCGCAGTGGACGATCATGCGCCTGCGCTACGGCAAGGGCATGAGCTACCCCGCCATCGCCGCGAAGCTGTATTACTCCGAGGACCGCGTGCGCCACATCAAGAGCGACACCGACGAAATCATCGCGCGGGAAATTTGGGGTCCATGATGCAAAGTCCGAGGGGGTTTGCATGAGTGAAGCTGGGTGACTTCGGTTCGTCGAAAAGTCTGCGACTTTTTCGGAGGCAACCCGAACTTGAGTGCCGCGCTCCAACCTTCGATAGGACCGCTGCGCTCCGCTTGGCGGACTTGAAAACCATTTAGGGGTTTCAGCCTTCAAAGAACGATTCCCAGTGGAAAACGCAAGCATTTGGGGGTGGGAATCCATACACATCGGCAAAACCAGTATGCTCGATTCAATAGGAGCTGCCCCGTTCCTCCCCCCATCCATTCTTCTGTCATTCATGTGTATACCATAGGAACACTTCGATGGGCGCGTAGCGGCTTTGATATAATAAGTGGCGAAATAATGGCTTAATGATGTCGAAATTATGGCGAAAAAACATATTTCTTTTCATTGACAGATATCGTTAAGTTATGCTAAACTTGATGCGAAAAAAATATAAGGAGGACTTTCTATGAAGCTGAACAAGGGAATCATCGCGCTAATGTTGACTATGCTCCTGCTGCTCACATCCGTGACCGCGTTGGCGGCGCCGGATACCGCCGCAAAGAACGAGCGCGATGCCGACGGCAACTACACGCTGCCCCTGACCGACACCCCGATCACGCTGGAATGCTTCTGCGCCACGGCGTCCAACTTCACCGTAGGCACCTTCACGGAGGAAGCCATTACCAGCAACGCCTCTTACACCAAGATCTTTGAAGATACCGGCATTTCCGTTCACTTCACCGTGCCCGCCACCGGCGCCGAGGTGGAGCAGTTCAACCTGATGATCGCCTCCGGCAATTACCCCGATCTCATCATCGGCAGTCAGGCCACCACCTATCCGGGCGGCTTCGATTCCGCGCTGGATGACCGCGCGTTCTTCGACCTGACGCCCTATATAGAGGAATATATGCCCAACTACTACGCGGCGATCAACGCCAACGAGCAGGTCGCCAAGGAAGCCACCACCAACACCAACCGCATTCCCGCGGTGTTCTACATCTACTGCCCCGAATACGACGGTCGCGAGCTGCAGTGGTGGGGTCAGGCGATCCGCAAGGATATTCTCGATGCCATCGGCAAGGAAGTGCCCACCACCGTTGAGGAGTGGGAGGATGTGCTTCGCGCCATGAAGGATTACGGCGTAGAGGTGCCCTATTCCATGGTCAACACCACGGGCATGGACTCCGCGCTGCTCGCGGGCTTCGGCATTGCGAAAGCCCCCTTTGACTGGCAGAGCCGCATTAACG
Organism: Clostridia bacterium; assembly: GCA_017460585.1. Taxonomy (GTDB): domain Bacteria; phylum Bacillota; class Clostridia; order Christensenellales; family Aristaeellaceae; genus Faecivicinus. The sequence continues at coordinate 4,622 of JAFUAR010000273.1, read as the reverse complement.
TATACGCCGACGACGAGGGCAAGCTGCACTACGGCGCGGTGGAAGAAGGCTACAAGGACTACCTGACCATGATGAACCGCTGGTATGCCGACGGTCTGCTGGACCCCGAATTCATGACCCGCTCTTGGTTCACCACGGCGGATACCATTTACTCCATGTACGGCAACGGACAGATCGGCGCCTGCTACCAGCTGGACGGCATTCTGCCCACCATGGTGGCGACCCTCGCTTCCATCAACCCCGACGGCGAGACGCTGGCGGTGCCCGCGCCCCTCGGTCCCGACGGCAACCTGCCCAAGGTCTCCATCGGCAAGCTGTACGCCGGCACCAGCACTTGGTGGGCGATTACCGAAAACTGCAAGGACCCGCTGCTCGCCATGAACTTCCTGGATTACTGCTGCTCTCCCGAGGGCGTGATCGTGACCAACTACGGCACCGAAGGCTACTCCTTCGAAATGGTAGACGGCGTGCCGACCTTCACGGACGTGGTTCTGAAGGCTGAAACCGGTTCTTCCGACGGCTGGCGCTTGAACGCGGCGCTGAATTTGAAGATCATCGGTCAGGAAAAGTACACCAACCTCCAGTTCAAGGACCCCGAGATTCAGGAGTGGGATCGCGTTTGGACCGAATCCGTCGATACCTACAGCACGGTCTATGACCTGACCGCGGACGAGGAGCTCGAGATCGCCGCCATCATGAACGACATTTCCACCTATGCGCAGGAGCAGACCATTAAGGCGATTATCGACGCGGACGCGCTCGCCAACTGGGACAACACCGTGCAGCAGATTTGGAATATGCGCCTGCAGGATGCGCTGGATATTTACCAGACCGGCTACGACCGCTACAACAACCGCTAATCGCTGCCGTTTCGCCTATGGGATTTACAGCATATGGACGGGGTATGAAACCCCCCGCCGCCCCATGGGTGAATCGTAACTACGAATCGGTAACTTACGCTGCAAAGAGCGCAGCATCCATAACAAATTGACGGACCATTATTGGATGGGCAGGAAGCAAACGCTTCTTGCCCATCTCTGAAGTTCATCAAAAGCGGAGGGAGGATGCACCGTTGAGCTTCTGGCATCGCCTCGGTCGGGATTTGAAGGACAATCGCGCCTATTACATCATGTTCATCCCGATCATTATTTACTTCATCATATTCTGTTATCTGCCCATGGGCGGTATCATTATCGCCTTTCAGAATTTCCGCCCCGCGCTGGGCATTTTAGGCAGCAAATTCGTGGGGCTGAAAAACTTCATGGATTTCTTCCGCAGCGTTTACTTCGGGCGGGTACTGCGCAACACGGTGGCGCTGAGCCTGCTGAGCCTGTTTATCTGCTTCCCGCTGCCCATCGTATTTGCGCTGCTGCTCAACGAAATTCACAATCTGCGATTCAAGAAGACCATTCAGACCATCTCTTATATGCCCTACTTCATCTCGCTGGTGGTGCTGGCGGGCATCATTATTGACTTTACCTCCTCCGACGGGCTGATCGGCGGCACGCTGATGCGGGTTTTCGCCGGTCGCGAGGTCAATTTGCTGTCCGACCCGAAGTATTTCCGCTCGATCATGATCGTTTCCGAATTATGGCAGGGGCTGGGCTACTCCAGCATCATCTACGTGGCGGCGCTGTCCAGCGTGGATCAGGAGCAGTACGAGGCGGCGGAAATCGACGGCGCGAACCGCTGGCAGCAGACCTTCCACATCACCCTGCCCGGCATTTCCTCCACCATCATCATCATGCTCATTCTCAAATGCGGCACGCTGCTGGCGGTCGGCTCGGAAAAGATCATACTGCTCTACAACGCGAACACCTACGAGACGGCGGATGTAATCTCCACCTTTGTGTACCGCAAGGGCTTGCAGGAGTTCAACTACGGCTATTCCACGGCGGTGGGTCTGTTTAACTCCGTCATCAACTTCGTACTCATACTGTCGACCAACGCACTGGCCAATCGCTTCAGCGATTCGTCGCTGTTCTAAGAGAGGAGATGCAAAATATGGTTGGAAAAAAGAGTTCCTCTCGCGTTGTGTTCGAGGTCATTAACACCGTGATTATGCTGTTGATCGCCGCAATATGCCTGATCCCGATCATCCACGTCATCATGTCGTCGTTCTCAGAGCCGTTGGCGTTGGCATCCAGCAGGGGGCTGGTGCTGTGGCCGAAGCATTTTTCGCTGGTCGGCTACGCGCAGGTCATGCAGGCGCGCAGCGTGTGGGTCGGATACGCGCATACGCTATTGTACGTAGTGGTGCAGGCAGTGCTGGGCGTATTCTTCACCGCCATTGCCGCCTACGTGCTCTCCCGAAGGAATATGATGCTGCGCGACCCGTTCATGTTCCTCATTACCTTTACCATGATGTTTAGCGGCGGTCTCGTTCCCTACTACGTACTTTTTTCCAAGATTCATCTGCTGAACACGATTTGGGCGGTGATTCTGCCGGGCATGCTGACGCCCATGAACATCATCATCATGCGCACGTTTTTCAACAGCATTCCCTACTCTCTGGACGAGAGCGCCAAGCTGGACGGCGCGGGCGCATGGACCATACTGATCAGGATTTATATGCCTTTGTCCAAGGCGAGCCTCGCGGTAACCACGCTGTTCCTCGTAGTCGCCCAATGGAACAACTACTTTATTCCCATGATCTTCCTGCAGGATCGCAACCTCTGGCCGCTCCAGCTCGTGTTGAAGGATCTGATCGCCACCTCGCAGGGCGCGGCGATTCTAGGCGCGCAGGGCGGCGGCGGAAGCGCGGCGGAAACCGTACTGCTGACCCGCGTGATCAACTACGCGGTCATCGTAGTAGGCACCTTACCCATCTTCTGCATTTATCCCTTTGTACAAAAGTACTTCGTAACCGGCGTTATGATCGGCGCAATCAAGGGCTAAGGAGAAAGCGATATGGAAAGAACATTTCTCTGCAATAATCCGCAGACCGTGGTAGAAACCACCCGTGGAAAAATACTCGGCTACGTGACCGACGGCATTCACGTATTCAAGGGCATTCCCTATGCGACCGCCAAACGCTTCCGCCAGCCCGAGCCCGTGGCGCCGTGGCAGGATGTGCTGGATGCGACCAGCTTCGGCTTTGTCTGCCCGCTGCTGGAAACGCCCAGACCGAACGGCGAGCTATTCGTGCCGCACCGCTACTGGCCCATGGACGAAGACTGCCTCAACCTGAACGTGTGGACCCCCGCGTGCGATCACGGAAAGCGACCGGTACTGGTGTGGCTGCACGGCGGCGCATATGAATCCGGCTCCGCCATAGAGCACATCGCCTACGAGGGCGAAAACCTCGCGCGCTACGGCGACGTCGTGATGGTCAGCGTCAATCATCGCTTGAATGTGCTGGGATATTTCGACCTTTCCGCTTATGGCGACGAATACGCCAACTCCGCCAACGCGGGCGACGCGGATATCGTCGCCGCGCTGCAATGGGTGCATGACAACATCGATCGCTTTGGCGGATCCCCTGATAATGTCACCATCTTCGGTCAGTCGGGCGGCGGCGGCAAGGTGACGGACCTGCTGCAAACGCCCGCCGCGGACGGGCTCTACGCCAAAGCCTTCAACATGAGCGGCGTCTTCCACAGCATGATGCGCGAGGACGTGGTCAACGACGGCAAGAGCCACGTTGAATACCTGCTGAAGGAGCTCGGATTGAACAGCGTTCAGGAGCTCGAACTCGTCCCCTACCCCGCGCTCGCCGCCGCGTTCCGCAAATTAAAAGCGGATTTCAGCAAGGCGGGCAAATACTATGGCAACCTGCCCATTCCCAACGAGTATTATCTCGGGGAGCCTGTGAAAAACGGATTCCGCAAGGAAACGGCGCAGGTGCCCATGCTGGTCAGCTGGGTATTCGGCGAACTGGTCGCCTTCTCCACGCCCGAGTACGACCGCAACCAAATGAGCGCGGCGCAACAAAAGGAGGCATTGGAAAAACTGCTTGGAAAAGAAGAAGCCGATTCCCTCATCCAGCGGTTTGCGGAGGCGTATCCCCACCGCCCCGCCATCGATATACTGCGCTCGGACTATCTGTTCCGACCGGACATCGTTAGCTATGTGCGGGAGCGCAGCAAGGTCAATCCGAACACGTGGGTCTACCTGTTCGACCACGATATGCCCATCTACGGCGGTCAAGTGCCGTGGCATTGCGCGGATATTCCGTATGTGTTCCACAACACCTGCGTCGTGCCGACCATGCAGGAAAAGGGCACGGCGCTCCTCGAGGAACGGCTGTTCCAGTCGCTGATCGCCTTTGCCAAAACCGGCGACCCGAACAACGCCGCAGTGCCGGAATGGCCCCGCTGCACGCCTACGGAAGAATACGTAATGGTGTTCGATACCGAAACTCGCGTGCTGAAAAACTTCGATCACGCCTTGCTTCCCGAGCTGCAGCGAAGCATGATGCCGCTGTTCCTCAGGCAGCAGGATGAAAAAATGGCTAAGGTACAGCATTGACAAGAAAAAGCGTTACTGTTCAGCCTACGGCTTCACAGTAGGTGGACGGGGGACACGTCCCCGCCCGCGGCGCGGCGCTCGAATTTTCAATTCGACCGTCCGCGGTTTTGACTGAAAGTCAAAACTTGAAAACCCTTTCGGGTTTTCAACCT
>JAFUAR010000272.1 GCA_017460585.1 Clostridia bacterium | reverse complement strand
GGTTACCATTCACCCAATGGGGGTGTCGGGGGTCGCAACCCCTGACATTCAATCCGCAGCGGCGGCGTGTACGCCGCGAGGACGCGGACCAAGTGTCCGCTTCCTTGCAGGTTTTGCGCCCGGAAATCGCGCAGCGATTTTAGCAAAACCTGTTAGGGGGGTGGCAGTGGCGGGGGATGGAATCCCCCGTCCACTTACTGTGAAGCCGTAGGCGGAACAGTAACATGATGGGCGCTTGGGGGGATTGTGAAAATTCGAATGGCGTATGGACAGAAAGCGAAAGTCGTGCTATGATTAATGAGCGGGTTTTTCGCCTACGGGGAAATTCGCTGGCATCAATGAGAAAGGCGGATTTGCCGCTTTGAGAAAGATTAATCTTGTACTGCTGATACTGCTGCTGCTCATGATCGTATTCTCCATATACTTTGTGCAGGGCGGAAATCTGCGTTCGAAGGTATATGTATCCACGCAGTCGGGCTGGGAGAATCCGGAGGCGTTCGAATCCATACGCAACATATTGAATTCCGGTGCGGCGCCCCAGACCTTCGATGCGCTGCCGGAGGACGTGGAGCGCTGCTCCACCATGGATATCACGCTGCGCTTGACCAATGTGGGGCTCTTTGCCGCGGAGTGGATCGACATCGCGCTGGAGCCGCAGGCGGGCGATATCGCCGTCTATTCGCTGGAGGGGGAGGGCGCCACGGTGCCCGCGCGCTCCAGCCTGCAAATCAACCTAAAGCTGGTGACCGCGCAGCCCGCGGGGCAAAGAGTGGTTCGGCTGAATTACTACGTGTACGGTATGCAAAAGACCATTCGAATCAAAGTGTAAGTCATACAAAAAAACGCGCGAAAGCGCGTTTTTTTGTGGTAAAATCAATCCACGTCGTTTATCAAAAAATGTCCATTTCATTCTTAGGAATGGAGAACCTCACGCACATACGCCAAAACCTCCGCGCCAATATCCTCCTTGCCGCGCAGCGCGCCGTTGCGCAGGCAGCGCACGGTGTGCCAGCCCAGATGGTCGGCGCACCAGTTGGCGGCGCTCTGGGCGCGGCGCTGGTAATCGAGACTGGTTTCGTGAATATCCTTGCGCTGTTCGTCGCCGTGGTAGCGATGGGTCATGAGCTTTTGGCTTTCTTCCACGTCCAGCTTGAGGTAGACGACCGCGTCGGGCGCGGGAATGCCAAGGAGGCGATATTCAAAATCAAACAGCCATGAAATAAATTCCTCCCACTGCTCGGGCGGCAGCTTGCAGCACTGGTGAACGCCGTTGGAGGTGGTGTATCGGTCGGCGATCAATATGCCGCCGTCGCGGTAAAACGCGCCCCAGTCCGCCTTGAAACCCGCGTAGCGGTCCACGGCGAAGAAGCTGGAGGCGGCGTAGGCGTTTACATCCGCGGGATCGGTGCCGAAATCGCCGTTTAGGTACATTTTGACCAGCGCGGAGGAATTGCTTTCGTAGTTGGGAAACGAGATTTTGCGCACCGGCTTGCCCATTTCCGCAAGCGCGCGCGCAAGCAGCTCCGCTTGCGTCGCCTTGCCGCTTCCATCCAATCCCTCAATTACAAAGAGCTTTCCCATTGCTTTGTCCTCCCGTTCCAATGCGCCCAGCGAATGGGCTCAGTTTTGTTTGAAAACGCCGCCGCCAGCATATGCGCGTTTCCGCTCGAATCGGCGACGGTTTGGCAGAACCATTCCGCCTCTGTAGTGGTGTCGACTTGATCGGGGCGCACGTCCCAGCCCCTGCCATCGCGCTTAACGAGCGCCTCCTTGGCGCACCAAAGGGCGATATCGGATATATTTGCTGCGCGCTCCATGGGTGCGCGCAGGCGCGCGGACAGCGCGGGGGAGAGCAAACGGCTTGTCGGCTCCACATCCACGCCCACGGGGGCGTCCGACAGGGCGACCGCGCAGAGCGCGCCGCCGTGCGACAGGCTGAATTCCACGCGGCGATTTGCAAACACCGGCTTTCCGGAAGGGAGAAATTCCACCGTTCCAAAAGCGATGCCGCTTTCGCGCAGCGCCAGCGCCAACAGCCCCCAGACACAGCGCGAATCTCTGCGCCGCGCGGGGTTGGCGATGGTTTGAAGGTGCTCGTTCAGCTTCCGCCCCATATCCGCGGGCGAAAGCGCGTTTTCCAGTTCCGTATAGCAAATGAGTCGCATGGCGGACGCTCGTTTCGTTTTTAGCCAGTATACCGCATTCTGCGCCGCTTGAAAAGCAATGACCTACGCCTTTTGCGTAAAACTTGACGGTTGCGCAAGGGTTGTAGAATGGCGAGAAATATGTTAAAATACTTCCAATCAAGGTAAGCCACAGGAGGTATTTTGCATGGATTTTCAGCGCGACAGCTATACCGCAATGCTCCTGACCTTGCCGCTTTCCTCCAACCGCGAGGAATACGCCCATCCCTTGAGCGCCAGAGAGTTCTTCCAATTGGTCGCGACGGCGCGCGCCGCGGGCTTTGCGGGCGTATCCGCGCTATCCGGCATGGATATTGTGGATTTAATGACCGCGCTCTCCATTCCCGAGGAGGACGCGCTGCGCCTATATATACTGCTGAACCGCAGCGTCACGCTCAATTACGCGCTGGAGGGGTTGCTTGCCAAGGGAATACAGGTGATCACCTGCTATTCGCCGGAATATCCCGCTTCGCTTCGGCAGCGGTTGAAGGATGGCGCGCCGCCCATACTGTACGCGGCGGGCAGGCTGGAATGTCTGGCGCAGCCCGCGGTGGGCGTGCTGGGCATACGGGGCGTGCGCACGGATGCGGATATGCGCCTTGGCTTGGAT
>JAFUAR010000271.1 GCA_017460585.1 Clostridia bacterium | reverse complement strand
TATTCGGTCCAGTTTCGCTCGCGCAATAGCCGCTGCAGTCGCTCCACCGTGTTCATATCTGCTCACCCTTTTTACATTCCTTCTTGAACCTATTTTACCGTTAAATTAAACACCAATAAACTGTTTGTTTGTCGATATAATAATGCTATAATAAACACTATTGAAGCCATTTCGTTCGCCAACGATTTGCGACTCGAAATCAGTTGCAAAATCAATGCAAAATGCTATAATTATAAATAAAGAATCTTTGTAGGTAAATTCGAGTCCTTCCATCCCTTCCACTGCAAGGGAGCAGCTTTCAGGCTTGAAGTTGCTCCTATTTTCGTATCTACTTGAGGAATCATTCATGCGCAACTGTTTTTACAAAAGAATGCGGCGAATATGTCTGCTGATTATATTGTGCATTCTTCTTCCCTCCGCCAGAGGCTTTGCTTTTGAAACCCGCGACGATCTGCGCACCGCATGGCGGGCAATCCAGCGCTCCGGCGGTAATTCTCCTTATGCACGACTGCCCAATTCCTCCACTCCATATGAAAGCGGCGCACTCACACAAGACGCGCTGCTCGGCGCGCTCAATGTATTGAACTTTGTACGGGAAACCGCCCAGCTCGATCCCGTGCGTTTGAGCGATATCTACAACGCGCAATGTCAAAACGGCGCGCTATTGCTCGCCGCGCTGGATACTGCCGATCACGATCCCGCACAACCCAAGGGGATGAATTCTGAACTATACGAATCGGGTCATCGAGCGGCGGCATCCTCCAACATTGCCAAGCTCAACTGGATGCGACCCGAGATTTTGGAGGAGGGCATACTCTATTTTGTGCGCGATGACGGCGACGCAAACCTCCCTGAGCTGGGACATAGGCGCTGGGTATTGAATCCATCCATGGGAGCGACGGGATTCGGTTTGGCAAACTCCGAAACCGGTATGAGCTACGTGCTGATGTACGCGCATGACCTTTCAAACGAACCCGCAGATCATACGTATGTAGCGTGGCCCTCCGAGGGATGGTTTCCGGTAGAGCTAATGCACAGCCATTTGGCATGGTCCGTATCGCTGGACGAATCTATATATGATCTGGACCAATCGCATATTCTCGCCACGCTTTCGGAGGACTCTCTGCGCTTGAATTACCATTTCGACTGTACCCTTGGCACCGGCGACGGTTACGCCAAACTCGACCGCTCCGCCTACGGCTTTGGCGCGTGCGCCATATTCCGTCCGGACTTTAACGGCACGGCATTCGCGGATTACCTGCAAAATCAGGTTTGGCACGTGCGCATAGATGGTCTGTCGCTGCGCCAAGGCGGTACGACATCCATCGAATACGACGTACGCATGGCTTCGCTCTATGTACAGGCACCGGTCAAAGTAGAGCTCGACCGGCAGACGCTTCGCTTGAATTCCGGAGAGACATTGCAGCTTTACGCCATGGTCGTACCGAATTACGCCGATGATCTCTCCATATATTGGGAATCGAGCGATGAAGCCGTCGCCACGGTCGATCCAGAAGGTATGGTACGAGCAATTGGGCGCGGCGAAGCAACCATTTTTGCGCGCAGTGCGAACGGACGCGAAGATCGCTGCGTCGTTCAGGTAGAGGATTGAGGAATACGCCATGAGGAACCAGTACTACGATGACTATGCGCCCAGACCGCGCAGGGCAAAACCCGTGCGAACGCATCGACGCGCCGGCTGTCTCTCGGCGCTGTTGCGTTTGGCATTTCGTCTTGCGGCGCTAATCATACTTTTAACGCTGCTCGGATGCATCGTACTCTATTTCCTGCCCGTGGGGCTTTTGCAGGTAGAAAACGATGCGTCGCTCTCTCCCATCGACGGTTTGCCTACGCGCACCATGAACGTACTCATTTTGGGCGTAGACGCGCTTCATCAGGGCAGCCAGCGCAGCGACGCCATGCTAATCGCATCCATCGGCGGCGGACTCAAACTGACGAGCCTACAGCGGGATATAGTGGTTCCCATCGAAGGATACGGCGATTCCAAGCTGAACGCCGCATATGCCCACGGCGGTGCGGTGCTCGCGGTTCGAACCGTCAATCAAGCATTCCTAATGAACATATTGCGTTATGTGGTGGTCGACTATGCCGCCGTCGTACGCATGGTAGACGCGCTTGGTGGCATCGAACTGGATATTACTCAAGCGGAAATGGTCGAGATCAATAAAAACGTTTGGTCGGTTCGCAGCATATTCGCCCCAATGGGATATACCGCAACGGAGCTCAAGGTCTATGGCGAAAACGTGCATTTGGACGGTTTGCAGGCGCTGGGATACGCGCGCATTCGCAGTATCGACAGCGATTTCGGGCGCACCAATCGGCAGCGGCGCGTAATTCACGCAATGCTTCGGCGTTTGCAGAGCGCGTTACGATATCCCAATCAGCTCCGCACGTTCGTACAAACGGCGCTGGAAACTGTTCAAACCAATCTTACTCTGCCGGAAGCGTTGTCACTCGGCGCGAAGGCGCTATTCGGCGGTTCGATCGAACAGCTGCGCCTGCCCGTCAACGGCAGCTACATAGATAATGGCTCAACCCTGCAAATCGCCGATTGGGCGGCGAACGTAAGCGCGTTGAGGCAATTTATCTATGGCGAATAAATGCAGCGAATTCATTTTACCGCTTCCAGTATGGTCTTGCGCAGTTCCCCAAACGCAACCATCCGTGCACCAAGTCGTAGAATCCCGCTGAGCGATATGGTCTTTTGCGATCCAAGCTTCAAATTGAGATCCTTCGTTGGCAAAACGTAGAAATTCCATTGGCTCAAGTCGAGCGGATCCACGGTACTCTGGTCCGCATTCGCGAGCAGACAAAATACGTATACATCCGATTGACGCAAAGCGGTCGCCGCATACGTCCCTGTCGCACCGTTCCAGCCACGCGCAGGTCGAATGGAAAACCGTATGGCGGAGGGACGCTCCTGCGCCCATGATTGAATGTAGCCGGATGTCTTAACCTCGATTCGAATTCCTTCGGGTGTCTCAATATCAAACGCATCCCATTGATTCCTCACCGGTGCGTTCGTTCCCACCGCCAATCGCACGAGGTATTCCGCATATGCGCCCCGTTCAGTATTATCCATCAAATTGGAATGCGCCCATCCCCAATAGGACGCTATAGAGGCAACGGGATCGCCATTGGCGTCTCTGATGCGCTCGTCGCCCCGCATCGGCTTGGTCGAAATCGCCGGATAATGCATACTATCCCTCCACTTTCGGCATACGTTTGCTACGAACTATTATTACAAAGAAGCGGCAACTTTGCAATGGCAAAACTATTTTCGCTCTTCAAATGAAAATGCCGACAGCGCAAGTCAAAGATTTAAGGCGCGGCACCATTTGATGTTAAAATTCTGTCAAAGCTGCTTGGGCACGTCGATGCGAATATAACCGACAACATATACATTCATTTATACGGAGATGGCTTTGAGGAAATATATAGCGCACTGGTAAAATAGCATAAAGAAAACAACCTGTCTTTGTGCGACAAGCTGTTTTCACTTGGCAGGGGCAGAAGGATTCGAACCCTCAACAAAGGTTTTGGAGACCCACATCAGCGGCTACGCCGCTGTGGGGTGATTTTGGCGAGTAATAACACAATATACGAGGACTTGTTGTGTAACCTGCATATCATCAAATGGTGCTTAACAGAAATTTTGAACAACAGATAGTTAAGAATGTTAAGTGCATTTCTATGTGATTCACAACAAAGGTCTTTAAGACCCACGTTAGTGACCTCTTAACAATAGAAAGAAGCGCCTCCCGAAGGTTTTGTGATTCCTTCGGGAGGCGTATTCTATTTCAACATTGATTCACATACGGTTTTTAATGGTGGAATATCATTGATCAGCGTTTCCCAAACAGATGAAAGGTCAATAGCGCCATAGGCGTGGACATAGAAATTGCGTGTGTCCTTGATAATACGCCATGGGATTGCGGGATTGAGCGCCTTTGCTTCGTCGGACAGTTCACCTACCAACTCGCCGATTTGAATAACGCACATACAGCAAGCGTCCTGAAACATGGTATCGTTTAGGAAGGCGTTATAATCCACGTTGTAACGCAATAGATTATCGTTGATGCGATTGCAATAGGAGATAATCTTTTCAAGCAGTTTTCGATCACGAGTTTCGATAGAGCAGCACCTCGCCTTTCTCTATTTCGCGCAGGAAAGCAGCATCGGAGCATTGCGTTGTAACCAAATCGACGGGAAGTTGCAAAGCATCCTCGACAGCAAGACGGAAGCGGCTTAAATCAAGCAGGGATTTAAGTTGTCCTTTCTCTATCTTCAAATCCACGTCGCTGTCTGCGGTTGCTCGATTAGAGGCATAGGAACCGAAAAGCGACACGCTTTTAACGCCGTGCTGCATGGCGATTGGTGCGACAATATCCCTGATCTGATTGACTGTATAGGGGCTTCCCAAAGCGTCACCTTCTTTCCATGTCGATATTATAGCATGACCGACAATAGGTATTCAAGAACAAATTTCACTTGAAAGATTCGGGATTCTTTCGGGCACCACATCGAATTGATAACTTACAAAGAAGATTAGCTTATCTATGAGATAAATCACTTCTCTTTCTTTGACTTCATTCATTGAGACTTGGCTTAATACCTTCAAATCCACGACGGTAAAGCAATCCACCTATGACCGCCTGATAACGTCACTAAAGGCGCTGGAGGGCTTCACAATCGCTTCAAAAGCCATAGGCGGATAACCGCCGTAGATATTCAGAACTATGTAAATGACCTGACGGAATGCGGCTACGGGCTTTCCACGATCAAGAAGCAAATGCGGATTGTGACCGCGCCGCTTAAACAGGCGGCGGCGCTGCATTGGATTCCAGCTAATCCCGCCGTTGGTATCACATTGCCCGCAAGGTGCAACGTCAAGAAGGGTTCGCAGGCGGTAGAGGCGTATTCGCCCGACGAGCAAAAGGCGCTTGCGGCGGTGCTGGATTCCCGCGAACGCCGAGGTTTCGCCGCCGTCGCGCTGATGCTGGAAACGGGCTTGCGCGTAGGCGAGGTGCTGGCGCTTCGATGGTGTGACGTGCAGTTGCCGCGCCGCCGTCTGACGGTTCGCGCTACGGTTGTTCGGTTAGCGAACAAAAAGCAATCCTTTGTCCAGCAGGACGCGAAAAGCGTCAGCAGTAACAGGGTTGTGCCGCTGACGCCGCCGCTGTCGCCCTGTTGGAAGGTTTGAGGATTGATAATGACAGCGAATGGGTTTTTACAGACGATCAGGGCGAACGGTTGAGTTATGAGGCGTTACGGTATCAAACGAAGGTTGCGTGCGCGGCGGCGGGCGTGGAATATCGCGGTATGCACGTCTTTCGGCACACCTTTGCTACGAACTGTTATTACAAAGGAATGGACGTTAAAATTCTGTCAAAACTGCTCGGACACGCCGATGTGAATATAACCTACAACATATACGTTCATTTATACGGCGACGGCTTTGAAGAAATGTACAGCGCGCTGGTAAGATAGAATAAAGAAAACAGCCTGTCTTTGTGCGACACGCTGTTTTCAATTGGCAGGGGCAGTAAGATTCGAACTCACAACAAAGGTTTTGGAGACCCACGTGTTACCATTACACCATGCCCCTATGTCTTTACAACAGAAATAATTATAGCAGAAATAGCTTTAATTGTCAATGGGTTGAATCAATGAAATAATAGTCTATTTATAGCCCCAGTCAATCATAAAAGTAAACGCAACCTTCAAAGGAAAGATTGTTGCATTCACTTTGACGAAAGCGAAGTTTCATTTCATCTGGAGAAAGCAACGCGAATAAATGCCCACGCAAAGTCTGTTCCCCAGAGCTGCTCACTAGGAAGCGGCGCGCGGTTCGTTTGACGAATACCTA
>JAFUAR010000270.1 GCA_017460585.1 Clostridia bacterium | reverse complement strand
TGGCGATGGACGCCTTCTCGGTGTCCATTGCCAACGGATTATCTCACCCGAATATGTCTCGCGGATGGATTCTGCGCATTGCCGGAACATTCGCCTTTTTTCAATTCATCATGCCCATGCTTGGCTGGATATGCGTACATCGACTGGTGGAAGCATTCAGTGCGCTGCAAAGCGCGATTCCTTGGATTGCGTTTATCCTTCTTGGATGGATCGGCGGAAAAATGGTTTGGGAAGGCTTGCACTCAGTCGAAAGCGGTGAAGTCGAAGCGAGCATGCTTACGCGCTCCACGCTGTTCATACAGGGCGTCGCCACTTCCATTGACGCGCTCTCCACAGGCTTCACCATCGCCGAATACGGCGCGAGCATGGCGTTTGCCGCTTCTATCATCATCGCCGCTGTAACGCTCGCAATTTGTCTAGTCGGCGTACGCATTGGCAAACGCTTTGGGCTCCAGTTGGCGCGTCGCGCCACCATATTGGGCGGCGCAATACTAATCTGCATCGGGCTTGAAATACTGATTCGCGGATTGGTATAGCAGATCAAGCTATGCCCATACCAGCCAGCAGAAAGCATACCCCACCAGCACGGCGACCGTTGTAAACGGCAATCCAATTCGCATAAAGTCCTTCGTGCTTACCTCATAGCCCTGCTTACGAAGCATTCCGATGGTTACAATATTGGCGGACGCGCCCACGGGCGTCAAATTGCCGCCCAGAGTCGCTCCAATCAACAAGCCGAAATACAATACCACAGGATTACAGCCCATTAAGCGAGCAATGCCTCCCACCACCGGCAGCATGGTCGCCACGTAGGGGATATTATCAATAAACGCAGAAAATAGCACCGAACCGAACACAATTAAACTGTACATTCCTAGCAGGCTTCCGCCACCCAGCCGAACGAACAGCTGAGCGATATCATCGATCAGCCCAACGTGGGTAATACCGCCAATGACGATGAACAATCCCGCTAGCAACAAAAGCGTTTCAAAATCGATCTCTTTCAGCAGGGCTTTTACTCGCTCCACGCTATGATCGTGAATCCATTCTCGCACGCATCCAATGGCGCACAGTACAATGCAAATCAATCCATTGGTCAATGCGGGTTTATTGGGTATGAAGGAAGCGCCAATCAGCATTAGCACGTTCGTCGCCAATAATGCGCTGGGAAAATAGTCTTCCACCTGCGTTAGCTCTCCAGCTTCAATCCGCTCCCGATGACCCCGAAACAGGAATATAATCACCGGAACCGTTGCCAGCGCGCCAAGTTCTACCGCCCAGAATATGCTGAATTTTCCCTGAAAAAAGAAGAAATCGGCAAAATCCATCCCTGCCGCTCCGCCCAGCAGTATAGATGTCGTATCTCCCACCAGCGTCACCGCACCCTGCAGATTGGAAGAAACCGATATGGAGATGAGCAGCGGTACGGGCGATATTTTCAGTCGCCTTGCAATTGCCAAGCCTACGGGCGCGATCATCAATACGGTCGCAACGTTATCTATAAACGCTGAAACAAAGCCGGAAAACAAGCTGAGCAGCACCGCCGCCCACATGACGTTTGGCGTTACCTGAAGCAGCCGGTCCGCTAAACGATTGGGCATTTTTGATTGGATAAATAGCGCAACCGTACCCATGGTGCCCGCCAGCATCATAAGCACGTTCCAATCGATTGCGCCTACCACGCCTTCAATTGGTTGAATGCCCAGTACCAGAAATATCGCCGCTGTACCCAAAGCAATCCACGGACGCGCTTTGCCAAATGCAATCAACCCCACATACATGAGTATAAACAGCAAAAGCGCAACGGTTTTCATCATATTCTTCTCCCTTCCACAATGCAGCATTCCAGCAAAAACGAGACTTTTGCCACGACAAAGCATGGCAAAAGTCTCGTTCCGAATACTCATTCCTCCGCACACCGGGCAAAGCGCCGTACTGACGATGTGCGATACGCCCCAATTAGAGCGCGAACTACTCCCTTTTTCCATTCACCAGTATACAGGGAATTGAATTGAAATGCAACAACTTCAGCAGGATTTAACGCGATACGCCATGGGAAAAAGGGTTATTATTCACCTGAGAAAGTGTCGGGAACCGCAATCCTCGACATTCAATCCGCAGCGGCGGCATATACGCCGCGAGAACACGGACCCAGTGTCTGACTTTCAATCAAATCACAGACGGTCGAATTGAAAATTTGAGCGCCGCCCCCCGTGGCAGCGGACTGTCCCCCGTCCACAACCTGTGAAACAGTAACGGAAAAAGTGGAAATTAAGCTTCATCCGGCGCGCTGTCCGCCTGCTTCCGCCGCTGCCGACGCACGCGAGTGATGTGGCGTTCGAAATCGCCGCTTCGCAAAAGCTCCGCCAGCACAAGCTGTTCGAATGCGGGTACCGCGCACGAATAAAAGCCTACGCGCGCCTCGAAGCGCGGAATCAAAGCCTCGGGCAACACCATATATCCCACGCGCAACGCCGGAGAAATGGTTCGGGAAAACGTATTGAGATAGAGCACGTTGCCCGTTTCACTCAGGGAAAATACCGTTTCCTCCGGCTTGCGAAGAGGAGTAAATTCGGATTCAAAATCATCCTCCACAATGAAGCGATCCTCTCCCGCCCAGCGTAGATATTCCCGCCGCTTGGAAATGGATGCGGTCACTCCGCTGGGATAGGAGCGATAAGGCGTTATATGAAGCACCGTCGCCCCTGTCTGTGCGAGGAATATGCTTTCAATACCATCCGTGCCCAGCGGCAGCAAATCACAGCGCACGCCCTTTGCCTCGTATACCTCGCGAATTTTGGCGTAGGATGGGCTCTCGATGGCATATATACGCTCTCGCCCCAGCATTTCTACGATCAGTCCATACAAATATTCCGCACCGGAACCAATCACAATCTGCTCCGGCAAAATGCGCATTCCCCTGCTTCGCATAAGATAATGCGCGAGCGCATCTCTTAGTTCGGTTCGCCCCGCGTTGGGCGACTTCTGCAGTATTGCCTCCGCATAATCGGAAAGCACGCGGCGCATGGTTTTAGCCAATACGGAAAAAGGAAATGCCTGCGGCTCAACCGGCGCGGCGACCACACGAACATAATTGGAATTGGACGGAATAAATCCATCTGACTCACGGTATATCACGCGATATCCGCTTCTTGGACGCGCCTCGATGTACCCTTCCTGACAAAGCAATTCATAGGCATGTTCTACCGTAACGGCGCTCAAACCGCTCTCCGCCGCCATTTGTCTGCGCGAGGGAATACGCGCGTCATACGCCCATGCGCCGTCCAATATCTCTTGCCGCAGAGAATCATATAATCGCCTGTAGGCTGGTATATTCTCTTTCATCTGGTATTATTATTTTCTCCTTATCTGGTCCTTTTCATAAGTGCAGAAAGAGTATATACTATCCCCAATCCATTCATCAAGGAGGCAATCATTATGAAAGAGAAAAAAATCAACATCATCACTATAGTATTTGTGGGCGTCATGGCGGCGATGGTTTATGTGGTTACGCTGTTTCGCTTCCCTCTGCTGGGTTCCAAGGTCCACTTTGCCAATGCGGTTTGCCTGTTGAGCGGATTATTGTTAGGTCCGGGCTTCGGCGGTCTGGCTGCGGGACTCGGCTCCGCCCTGTACGACGCGGTAGCCGGTTACGATATCATCAACGTATTAATTACCTTCGTGAGCAAATTTGCGATGGCGTACGTCGCCGGTAAAATTTACTTCGCCGGAAAGAGCGACGACCGCGATGTAAAGCGCACCGTCATCGCCAGCGTGCTCGGCGCGCTCACCTACGTAGCGTTGTATATGCTCAAAACCTTCATCTATCAGCGATTCGTTTATGGCTATCCTATGGACGCGACTTGGGCAACCATGGTCAGCAAGCTGATTCCTTCCCTCATCAATGCGGGCGTTGCCATTGTGGCCACTCCGGTCTTTTTCCATGCGGTCATTCCCGCATTGCGCGCGACCGGTTTGCTCCGCAAGCTGCGCCCTGCGGTTTGAGCATCTTCTCCATAATAGCGCATTCCCCGCGCCAAATCGGCGCAGGGAATCATTTTTATTCTGTTTTTTCGTTTAACGCAATGGAACGAACAATTTCTCCTGCAATCATCAACCCCATGACCGGCGGAACGAACGCGGTGCTGCCGGGAATATCGCGACGAATGGTACATTTGCGCACTGTTCCGGGTGGACAGATGCAATGATAGGCACAACTGTTTTCCTCGGTTACAACCGTTTTAATGGGCGGTTCGGTAGAATACGCCACCTTTAAATGCTGAATGCCTCGCCTGCGCAATTCTCTGCGCATTACGCGCGCGAGCGGACACACGCTCGTCTTGCTCAAATCCGCAATGTGAAGCTGGGATGGATCCAGCTTATTGCCCGCACCCATCGCGCTGATAATGGGCACGCCCAGCGCAGTGCTGCGAACCACAAGCTCCACCTTAGCCGTAACGGTATCGACCGCGTCCACCACGTAATCATACACTCTCAAATCGACCTGATCCGCAGTTTCCGGAAGGTAGAACAATGCGTGAGCGTTGACCTGAACTTTAGGGTTGATCGATATCAGGCGTTCGCTCATGACCTCCACTTTATCGCGACCGACCGTTTGGCGGGTAGCGATGACCTGTCGATTCAGGTTGGTCAAGCAAACCTTATCGTCATCAAACAAATCGATTGCGCCCAAACCGCTGCGCACCAGCGCCTCCGCCGTATAGCCGCCAACGCCGCCAATACCAAAGATCGCCACGCGGGATTGCGCCAAGCGCTCCATGCCCTCTTTGCCGAGCAGCAGCGCCGTTCGTGAAAACTGGTTCATGCTTCCGCCGTCCATTCCGCCAGCTCAGCTCGAACCGACTCATCACAAAACTGCATGGCGGAAATGGTATCCTGCATCAGTTTTTCCAATTCCCAGCCCAGCATATCCGCGCCACGGGTGATTACATCGCGCGAGCAGCCCGCCGCAAACTTCTTATCCTTAAACTTTTTCTTTAAGCTTTTGAGCTGCAAATCCTGCACGCTTTTGCTGGGCAGCATCAACGCGTTCGCGCCGATCAATCCGGTCAGTTCATCGGAAGCGTAGAGCACCTTTTCCATTTCGTGCTCCGGCGCGATATCGACTGTGAGCGCGTAGCCATGGCTGCAAACTGCGTGAATCAGCTCGTTTGAAGCGTTGATTTCTTGGAGCAATTCCGGCGCCTTGATGCAGTGCTGTTCGGGATACAGCTCGAAATCGATATCGTGCAAAAGTCCCGCAAGACCCCACTCATCCGCATCATCCCCATAACCCAGCTGCACGGCGTACCAGCGCATTACGCCTTCAACCGTAAGCGCGTGCTGCAAATGGAAGGGCTGTTCATTGTATTTTCGCAAGAGCGCGACCGCTTGTTCGCGCGTAATTCCGGTTTGCATGGTATTCACTCCCAATGTTTATTAATAATACCTATTTAGTAGGATTATATTCGCACGCCAAATGAATGTCAAGTCGGTTTACGGAGCTTAACATTTCGGAAGGATCGAATGCGTCCAAACAGTATTCGAATTTCGGAACGGTATAGAACGAGCGCAACCGCGCCCCAAAGCAGCCAAGCGGCTACGCCAGCAATCGCTCCCTGCGTTCCGCCGCAAAGCCACGCGTCGGATACGGGATATAGGGTATAGAGCGAAGCAAAACGTTCTGTTCCCCATGAAAACAGCGCACGGGTGACCGCTTCCCAGCCAAATAACGCCATCATGACACAGCGAATTCCGTAGCGTTCATAGAGTCGACTTAAAGAAATGCCCATAATCAACGCGCCAAATAGGCGCATAGGGAGCCATCCGCCGCCATAGAATGCCGCAAACAAGACCGCAGAACCCATGCGCGCCCAGATATAATGCCCGCGATCCGCCCAAAGGCCGTAGGCGATGCGCTGACAGAGCAATACAATCCAGATCATGCGCGCCGCAATGTAAAGTAGACTAGGCAATAAATCCAAACTAAAAACGGGCTCCGCGAGCGGACGCTCCAACCGCATAGAATCTATGGAAAGCGCCAGAGCGACAATTACGAGCGCAAAGCCCGCGCCTGTAAGCGTCCACGCGCTTCGACGCTCCTTAGGCACATAGGCAATGAACCTGCGCGCTATATACGTTGCAAGGCATATACCCACAATCAATCCAACCGCCTCGCTCAATACGCCGCCGTACACCCAGAGCAGGCGCGCCCAAGCCGGCGCGTATATGAAATTGGAAGCCGTGACACCCCATGTGTCAAGGCATACGCGCAGTACCCAAAATAACGCCAACGCCGCGACTTCTCGCAAGCCAACGCACGCCAGCGCCGCCATGAGTATTACCCAACAGGCTCGAACCTTGCCAAGGCTATTATGCCAAATTTGCCCAATCATTCCACTACCGCATGAACCAGCGCCGGCGCTTTTACCGGCGTATCCGAAAGCAGCAGCGCGCTCTGCAGCAGGTTGTACGCGCCGATCTTATCCGAACGTTCCCCAACGTGCAGCGTCGCCAGCACATCGCCGCGCGAAACCTGATCGCCCACGCGCTTATGCATCACGATACCGACCGACGGGTCAATCTCGTCCGTCTTGCGTTCGCGCCCCGCGCCGAGCAGCTTCGCCGCGTTGCCGACATCGGCCGTGCGAATTGCCGCAAGATAGCCGTTTGATCCCGCTTTGAGCTCAATCTTTGCTTTTGCCTTCGGCAGGCGCGAGGTATCCTGCGTGACCAATGGGTCGCCGCCCTGCGCCTCGATCATCTGCGCAAATCGCCGCAAGCCTTCGCCGCTATCAATTTTCTCTTCCAGCAAGCAAACACCCGCTTCTACCGATTCAACCACACCGGCGTTGCGCAAAATATGCGCGCCCAGTTGGAGGGATACGTCGCGCAGCGCGCCGCGCGTTCTGCCCGCCAACACATCTATAGCTTCTTCAACCTCCAGAGCGTTGCCAATATAATTACCGAGCGGCTGATCCATATCCGTGATCAACGCGGAAAAGCGTTTCCCGCTCAGATTGCCGATGCGCACCATAGTTTCCGCGAGCAGACGAGATTTCTCGGGCGTGTCCATAATCGCCCCGCTTCCTGTCTTCACATCCAATACGACCACATCGCAACCCGCCGCCATCTTCTTGGAAAGTATGCTGGATACCACCAGCGGCAGGCAATCTACCGTAGCGGTTACGTCGCGCAAAGCGTACAGAACCTTATCCGCCGGAGCGAGCTCCGCCGTTTGTCCAATGATGGCGCAGCCAATCCGGTTTACCTGCGCCTCGAATGCTTCTATGCTCAGATCTACGCGCATTCCGGGAATGGACTCCAGCTTATCCAGCGTACCGCCCGTGAAGCCAAGCCCTCGACCGGACATTTTCGCCATTTTCACGCCGCAGCAGGCAACCAGCGGCACCAATATGAGCGAAGTGGTATCCCCCACTCCGCCTGTGGAATGCTTATCCGCCTTTACGCCTGGTATGCCGCTTAGATCCAGCATATCGCCGGAGCGAGCCATTTCGAGCGTGAGCGCGAGGGTTTCCCGATCGGTCATACCCTGTATGCAAATCGCCATTAGCAGCGCTGAAATTTGGTAATCGGCAAAACTACCGTCCACCACGCCTTGCACAAAAGCATGAATCTCCTTTTCGCTCAATTCGCCGCCGAAGCGCTTCTTTCGAATGATATCGCACGGATTGATTCGCGCGTTTTCGCTCATGGTATTTCCTCCAATCCCGCCCGCCATTGGGCGAGTTTTTCCACGTAAGGGCGCGTATATGCAGGACTTGTGGAAGGCATACGCATACTTTCGCAATTTGCGGGGTATACGCTCACATACCTCCTGTATAACTCCTGCGCCTTTGCGCCGTTAAATAATATGCGTCGAATGCTCGGATATTTCGCGTAGAATGCTGAAAAGTCGTTCGCCGCCACATCGCGAATGTCCGCATCCAGCGATCCCGGGCGCACACAGCTGCGGCAAACATCCCAAAGCGCGATATTGTGCGCCAGCAGCATACGCTTTTTCTCCATTACGGTTTGAGGCATGGACTCCGATAATATATCCGACATGATACGCCAGAACGCATTCATGGGATGTCCATAATAGAAGCCTTGCCGAAGCGACCGCACCGAAGGCATGGTGCCTAAAATGAGCACACGCGCGTTTATGTTCGCAACGGGTTCAAACCCCTCGATTCGATCTATGCTCACAGCTGCGAAAATATTTGCCCGATAGGGTCGCGCAAAATCAGATTTGCGCGCCGATCCTGCGGGGTCTCGGTTTTATTGATGAGCACCAGACGGTTGCCGTTATACAAGTCGATCAGCCCTGCGGCGGGATAAACGCTGAGCGACGTTCCGCCAATAATCAGCATATCCGCCTGACTAAGCGCGGAAATAGCGCGATGCATCACAACCTGATCGAGCGCTTCACCATAGAGCACCACATCCGGTTTGATTACGCCGCCGCACTCGCAATGCGGTACGCCTTGCATGGCACGAATCGCCGCATCGCTATAAAATCGCCTGCATTTCACACAATGGTTGCGCTGCACGGAACCATGCAGCTCCAATACGTTTTTGGAACCCGCGAGCTGATGAAGACCATCGATATTCTGAGTGATCACGGCGAGCAGACGACCTTCCGCCTCCCATTCCGCCAGTTTATAATGCGCGGGATTGGGCTTTGCGCCTTCGACCAATATCTTCTCGCGATAAAAGCGATAAAACTCCTCCGGACGACGCATGAAAAAATCATGACTCAATATGGTTTCCGGCGGATAGTCATACTTTTGCCTATAAAGACCGTCTACGCCACGAAAATCGGGAATGCCGCTCTCCGTGGAAACGCCCGCGCCGCCGAAAAATACGATACGCCGACTCTCGCTTACCCATTGCCTCAAGGTTTCCAGCATAGTCCATCGCCTGCCTCTCTGTGAATTATTGTATCACTTTTCAAGATCGGTGTCCATATTGACCCAAGCATCCGAAAACAAAAACAGCAATTGAAACGCATATCGGCTTTTATTCAGTATCGAAATTCAGGCTTTTCCGCCATAATGGGCTACTATTTCTTTTATCGATATTCACAATTTGCCAAATGATCGTTCACCATGCCGATGGATTGCAGGAAGGAATACGTAATGACTGGACCCACAAAACAAATGCCTCGTTTTTTCATATCCTTGCTCATATTTTGTGATATTGCTGATTGAGTCGGTATCTCCCGCGTATTTGTCCAATGACCGTCGATCGTTTGACCATTGGTAAATCGCCAGAGATACGCATCGAAGCTTCCAAACTCTTTTTGAATTTCCCGAACCGCCCGCGCGTTATCGCGAACACCGTATATTTTATTTCGATTGCGAATTAGACCGGTATTGAACAACAGCGCTTCCAGCTCCTCATCGGTCATCTCTGCGCAGACATCGATCTCAAAGTGGTGAAACGCCGCTCGATAAGCATCTCGCTTATGCATAATGGTCCTCCAAGACAGACCGACGCTCGCGCCTTCCAGACAGAGCATTTCAAACTGAAATTGATCATCGTG
>JAFUAR010000269.1 GCA_017460585.1 Clostridia bacterium | reverse complement strand
GTAAACGAGAGCGATCGCACATTCATGAATCGGGTGCGCGAGGCGCTGAAGAGCTTCGGTTTGCCGAGGCTGATCATCGCGCTGTTTCTGCTGATCATGTTCATCGCCGCGCCGTTTGCCGGTGCGAACTTCTGGTCGCAAATAACCAACGTGATCAACCGCTTCAGCTGGAACGCCGTATTGGTGCTGGCCATGGTGCCCATGGTGCACTCCGGCTGCGGCTTAAATTTTGGTCTGCCCGTGGGCATTATATCCGGTCTGCTGGGCGCGACCCTCGCCATCGAGTGGGGCTTTACCGGCGCGTTCAGCTTCTTTATGGCCATGCTGATCGCCACGCCCTTCGCGCTGGTTTTCGGCTTGGCATACGGCTGGCTGCTCAACAAGATTAAGGGCGGCGAAATGATGATCGCCACCTACGTGGGTTTCTCCATCGTATCCTTTATGTGCATGATGTGGCTGGTGCTCCCCTTCCACAAGGCGGACATGGCTTGGGGCTTCGAGGGCACCGGTTTGCGCACCACCATTCCGCTGGACCGCTACTACAGCAACGTGCTTTCCAACTTTTTGAAAATCCAAATCGGCAGGCTGGTCATTCCCACCGGCGCGCTGCTGTTCTTCGCGCTGCTGGCGTTCCTCATGTGGGCGTTCCTGCATACCAAGACCGGCACCGCCATGACGGCGGTCGGCTCCAACCCCACCTTCGCGCGCGCGGCGGGCATCAATGTAGACCGCATTCGTATGCTCTCGGTGGTCATGAGCACATGGCTTGCCGCCATCGGCATATTGGTCTACGAGCAGGGCTTCGGCTTTATTCAGCTGTACAACGCGCCCTTCAATATGGCGCTTCCGGCGGTATCCGCCATACTGATCGGCGGCGCGACCGCCAACAAGGCGAGCATTACCAACGTCATCATTGGCACCATACTGTTTCAGGGCATCGTAACCATGGCGCCCACCGTAATGAACGGCATGATCAATTTGGATATCAGCGAGGTGCTGCGCATGGTCATTTCCAACGGCATGATCCTCTACGCGCTGACCCGTAAAACGGAGGTGACACGATGAAATCCGCCAACAAGTCCGCCTCCAAGAAGGCGCTCAACTTTCTGGGCGCAAATTCCGTGCCGATCATGTTCATATTGATTATCGCAATCTGCATACCGGTATCGGGCTTTTCCACCACCTTCCTGCTCAATGAAATCGTCACGCGCCTGTGCCGCAACGCTTTCCTCATTCTCAGCCTGCTCATTCCCATTATGGCGGGCATGGGTCTGAATTTCGGCATGACGCTGGGCGCCATGGCGGGTGAAATCGCGCTGATCTTCGTGACCGACTGGCAGATTTGGGGCATCCCCGGGGTCGTGCTGGCAATGATACTGTCCATTCCCCTGTCCATCGGTCTGGGCGTGCTCTGCGGCAAAATACTGAACGCCGCCAAGGGGCGCGAAATGATCACCAGCTACATCATCAGCTTCTTTATGAACGGTCTGTTCCAGCTGGTGGTGCTGTACTTAATGGGTCCGGTCATTCCCATCATCCACAACAACATTAAGCTGCCGCGCGGTTACGGCGTGCGCAACTCGGTCGACCTCACCCGCATCCGCAAGTGCTTAGATAACCTGCTGGCAGTGAATATCGCGGGCGTGCGCATTCCGGTGCTCACGCTGCTCATCATCGTGGCGATGTGTCTGGTCATCGTGTGGTTCCGCCGCACCAAGCTGGGGCAGGATATGCGCGCCGTCGGTCAGGATATGGACGTGGCGCGCGACGCGGGCATCAATGTGGAACGCACCCGCATCATCTCCATCGTCATCTCCACGGTGCTGGCGGGCTTCGGCATGGTCATCTACCTGCAGAATATGGGCGATATGGCGACCTATTCCTCGCATTCGCAAATCGGTATGTTCTGCATCGCCGCGCTGTTGGTGGGCGGCGCCTCGGTCGACAAGGCGTCCATCGGCAACGTATTTCTGGGCGTCATACTGTTCCATACGCTGTTCATACTCGCCCCCTCCGCCGGCGCGAAGATTACCGGCAACGAGGTCATCGGCGAATACTTCCGCGTGTTCGTATCCTACGGCGTCATTACCGTGGCGCTGGTCATGTACGAAACCAAGAAGCGCCGTGCCAAAGCGACGCTTGGGCAGCAGCTTGAAATGGCGCAGCAGGAGGAAGGCAAATGAAGATGCGTAAATTCCTTTTCCGCGCGCTGACCGTAGCGCTGCTGGTCGCCATCGGCGCGGTGATGATGGTCATCGGGCGCGGACACACCATGTACTTTGACAATAAGAAGCTGGAATACAACGGGGAAACCTACGACGCGCTGCGCCGAATCAACGTATCCGTCAACGGCGAACAGGTGGCGAAGCTCTCGGCGAAGGATCGCGGTATGGCGACCTTTACCGGCGGAAGTCTCACCTTCGATTTGGAGGTCATTCGCGAAAAGGGCGCGGAATCCGAATTCTACACCTACACGCTGGGCGTGCCCTATGGGCAGGACGGCACGGTCGTCAACCTGATCGGTCTGCTCGAGGAGCTGCCGGAGGAGGCGTGGAAGAGCGAGTTCGTGCCCGTCGCCACGGTGGAAGAAGACGACGAGGAGATCATTACCGACGAATTCGACCTAACCGGCGAGGGCATGGGCGAATAACCACCCAAGCGGCAAACGGCAATGGCGATCGCACTTTTCGTACATTGCCGTTTTTCATACC
Organism: Clostridia bacterium; assembly: GCA_017460585.1. GTDB lineage: Bacteria > Bacillota > Clostridia > Christensenellales > Aristaeellaceae > Faecivicinus. Next base: position 1,833 of record JAFUAR010000269.1, on the reverse strand, counting down.
ATCACGAGGAGGGGTTTCACATGAAGTACAACCGCACCTACAACTTTTCCGCGGGACCGGCGATGATGCCGGAACCGGTGCTGGAGGAAATTGCCGGCGAGCTGCTCAACTACCGCGGCAGCGGCATGAGCGTAATGGAAATGAGCCACCGCTCCAAGGTATTTCAGCAAATTCGCGATGAGGCCGAGGCAGATCTGCGCGCGCTTATGGGCATACCCGATCAATACAAGGTGCTGTTCGTGCAGGGCGGCGGCACGCTGGAATTCGCCATGGTGCCCATGAACCTCATGCGCAACGGAATCGCCTGCTATATCGAAACCGGCGCGTGGTCCAAGAAGGCGATCGCCGAGGCGAAGCGCTACGGAGAGGTGCGCATCGTCGCCTCCTCTAAAGATCGCAATTTCTCCTACATTCCCGATTGTTCCGATTTGGATATTCCGCAGAACGCGGACTACGTGTACATTTGCGAAAACGAAACCATTAACGGCACGACCTTCTATCGACTTCCGGATACCAAGGGAAAGCCGCTGGTCTCCGACCAGTCCTCCATGTTCCTCTCTCGCCCCTGCGACGTATCGAAGTACGGGCTCATATGGGCGGGCGTGCAGAAAAACGTGGGACCTGCGGGCATGGCGATCGTCATTGTGCGCGAAGATCTCATTTCCGAAGAGTTGGATGAACGCGTACCCACTTATTTGCGCTACAAGACCCATGCCGATTCCGATTCGCTCTACAACACCCCGAATTGCTGGGCGATCTACTGCTGCGGCAAGGTGTTCCGCTATCTGCGCGATATGGGCGGGCTGGAGGTCATGCACCAGCGCAATCAGGAAAAAGCGAAGCTGCTGTACGACTTCTTGGATTCCAGCGCGCTGTTCAGCGGCGCGGTCGTACCCCAGGATCGCTCGCTCATGAACGTGCCCTTCGTCACCCCCAGCAAGGAACAGGACGCGGACGTGGTCGCCGCCTCCAAGGCGGCGGGCTTCGATAACCTCAAGGGGCACAAGAGCGTGGGCGGTCTACGGGCTTCCATTTACAACGCCATGCCCAAGGAGGGCGTAGAAGCGCTGGTGGATTTCCTGCGGGAATACGAAAGCGCGCATAAGGCGTAACTCAAACATATTGAGCGACCGACGGAGGAAAAACTTCCGTCGGTCGCTTTTTGATTGCCTGAACTTATGCAAGGTTAGAGTCCCTTTCTTGACATTCCTCTCCCCATTGCACTATAATCATTGCGTTGGAATTCGCAATACGAATGAAGAAAACCTTGTTCGGGAGGAAGCGCGTATGTCCGCGATCATCGGCACTTGGAGAATGGTCTATACAGGTCTTATCGATAGCGCGCTGCGCCTGCGCGAGGGCGAGAGTGCCGCCGACGCGGTCATATCGACCATTGAGGCGGTGGAAAATCAACCGGAATACGACTCTGTGGGTTATGGCGGTCTGCCCGACCGCGAGGGTCACGTTCGGCTGGACGCCGCGTTCATGAATGGCGATACGCTCCGCTTTGGCGCGGTCATGAGCGTAGAAAACGTGCAAAACCCCATTCGTCTGGCGCACGCGCTCTGCGGACGCAAGCGCGATAACGTGCTGGTCGGCGCCGGCGCGGAGCAGACCGCCCGCGCGCTGGGGCTGCCCATGCGCGATATGCGCACCGAGGAGGGATTGCGCAAGTGGCGAGAGGCGATCGCGCAGCCGCAAAGGGCGACGGATCCCTATCGCGATCACGATACGGTGTGCGTGCTCGCGCTGGACGAAGCGGGCTGCATGGCGGCGGGCACCTCCACCTCGGGGCTGTTCATGAAGGCGGCAGGGCGTGTGGGCGATTCCCCC
>JAFUAR010000268.1 GCA_017460585.1 Clostridia bacterium | reverse complement strand
AATTCGCATTGAGGATGGCGCATACCAGAATACGGCGACCGACAGAGTCATAATTCCCGAAGGCTGCGTAACCATCGGCTCCAAAGCGTATTCAAATTGTGAAAACCTTTGGGATGTCCACATTCCCGCGAGCGTAACCTATATCGCGCCGGATGCTTTTGAAGGTTCGTTTGAATGCTGGATTGTAGCACCTGCGCATAGTTATGCAATGGATTATGCCAATGCACATAATATTTATTGGGATATAGAATAACGTCTAAAATACATTTTGTCCCGTTCGGCATTGCCGAACGGGACCATTCATATCTCAATGATTATCCTTTTTTTCTCTGCGCACCAGCGTTCCCACAAACCCAATTACAATCAGCATCACCGCCGTCCATGCGATCGCCCATGCAACCGACCCCGTGGGCAGATTGAACGGGAACCATTCCTTCGCGCGATAGATGGGCAGCGTGCCCGTGTTGGAAAGGGCGAATATGCACAGATTGCTCGTGATCAGGTAGTACAGCGAGTTCATGCCCAAATAGCTCAAGGGGCGCAGCAGTGTTTGAATGGGTCTGCGCGCATCCGTCCAAGCGGCGAGCTTGCGCGAGATCAGGTCCAACAGCGCAATGCCCAAGCACGGCGTCATAAGCCACGGCAGCGAGGGTGGGAAGCGCGAGGGCTCCCCGTACTGTACCCATACGTATACCGCGATGCTCGTGAGCAGCAGCGCACCCAGCGCCATCCAGCGGTTGAACCCATGTCTGCCCGCATAGATGCCCGCCAACAGGAACGGTAGGTACTGTACTACGGGAAAACAGGCGAATCGCGTGGTGCCGATGAGCAGACCAATGCGAAAATCTTTGATTTGACCGTAGGGCATTTGCGTTGCGGCAAGGCAGAGGGCGCACACGAGCAACAGCGGCAACGGGCGGTCGCTCAACCACCGTAGTGCGGGAAGCGTCAATGCGGCGAGCAATCCAATGAGCGCCAGCGCGATCAGGAATTCCGACCAGCCCGGAATGGAGCGCAGCAGCACTACGTTTAGCGGCGCCCATCGGCTGAAATCCTTGCCCTCGCACAGCACCTTATACGCCGTGCCGGAGAGTATAAACGCCGCATAGCTCCTTAGCGCGGAACGCAGCGCGCGCTGAAGGCTTCGCTTCCAAGGCAGCTCCAGCCAAGAGGCGGCAATGCTGCGCCCATACGCAAATACAAACGTGGAAAATGCCAGCGCGTTAATCGCGCGCATGATGTTTTCCTCGGCGGGATATTCGGCGGGATTGCCGAAAAACTGTAAAATATGGCAAAGCACCATGCAGGCGACCACAAATCCCTTTTCGTAATCGATGGAACGGTCTCTCTTCATGGGCGGTTATTCCTCCTCCGCAGCCTGAGCATCGACCGCTTGCAGTATGAAATCACGAAACTTACTCTGCGTGTCGGAAAGGTATTTGCGCTTGCATACGAAGTACAAATGGTGGGGAATCATTCCATCCAACGGAAAGGCGATTACCCTGCCGTCGCGCACGTATTGCCTTACGGCAACTTCGGATATGGCGGAAATGCCCATTCCGCCAGCAACCGCGTCCTTAATGGTTTCCGTGTCGTCAATCGCCAGCGCCACGTTCAGGCGTACGCCAGGCAGCTGCTGCTTGATAAAGCGCAGAAATTCCTGCTGCTGCGCCGAGTTGCTGCTGCGGGTAATCACGGGTTCCTTGCCGAACAGCTCCACGGGGAAGGACTGCCCTGCAAGCGCGCGATAGCGCGGTTCGTTGGGTGTAATTACGACCGTTTGATCCGAACCGTAGCGGTGCACGGCGAAATTAGGATCCATGATTTTGGAGGAGCAAAACGCGAATTCAAACCCGCCTGCCTGCAGCTTTCCGAGAATTTCGGAGTTGTAGCATACGGTCATCTGGAATTTTGCCTCGGGCACCTGCCTGCGAAATTCTATCAGCCTGCCGCTTAGGTAGTAGCGGCTGGTATAGGGCGTGGCGACAATGTTGATGGTGTGCTCGTCCTGATTGGCGCGGGTCAGAGCGAACATACTGTCGCGGTTCAAGCGCAGCATCTGGCGCGCGTACCCGTAAAAAGTGCGCCCGTCTTGGCTCAGCTCCATGGAGCGGGTGGTGCGGTTCAGCAGCTTTGTGCCGAGCTCCGTTTCCAAATTGCGAATGTGAATGGTGACCATGGATTGGGAGAGCTGCAGCCGCTCCGCCGCGCTGGAAAAGCCGCCCTCGTCTACCACCGCCACGAAGGTTTCCAGTTGCTTGAAGTCCATAAAAACGCCCCTTTAAACAGATGCTGTGCGATGAAAACATTATACAAAACCCGCGCAAAAGTGTCAAATGAATGCGTATGGTCTTCCAAAACGATATATAGATTTTCCTCAGTGTTTCACATTTGGAAAGGTAGAGAAACTGCGCTGCCAACCGATTGCATTAAAAAGCCCGCCAACGTTCTTTACAAAACGTTTGGCGGGCGATTTAAAATGGCGAACGAGCTTTTTTACAGCGTATAGCAATCCGCATCGAAGAAGGGTCTGGTCTTTACTTGCTCGAGCCGATGCGTCAGCATCGCGCGTTCCGCATCGGAAAGGGGAAGATCAATCAGCTCGTCGATGTGTTCTACCGCAAATTTGAAGTGGTCAAAATTTCCCGGGGGAACAATGGTGTCGACCCCAAGGCTTAATGCGTACCGAATCGCCGCGGAAAGTAGTTCGGGTTCCTCCTGCGTATCGATGGGCTTACACCACGATTTCGGATATTTTGAGGCGTAGCGTTCGTCCTCCGTCCATTCGCGCTCGATCATAGACTTCATGCAGAGCAGTCCAACGCCCTTCTCGCGGGCAACGCGAATCAGGGTGCCGCCCATACCGTGCGCCATATGCATATGCCAGTTGAAGGGGAACAGCACCGTATCAAAGGGATACAGCTCCAGCGCCTTGAGTGCGACGGCTTCGCTGTGGGCGGTGATGCCCAGCTTGCGGGCAATGCCCTTTTCCTTCATGTCGCGCATCATTTCCATCACGCCGCCCGGACCAAAGGCGATATCGATATCTTCCATTTTGGAAAGGGCGTGCATTTGGTAAACATCGAAATAGTCCGTATGGAGCAGCTCCAGCGATTGCTTCATTAATACTTCCGCCCGATCGCGGGTGCGCGCCTCGGTTTTGCAGGCGAGGTATACGTTTTTGCGGTGCGGCTCCAGCGAATTGCCCAGCATCTGCTGTGCGTCGCCATAGGTGGGCGCGACGTCAAAATAGTTTACGCCTTTGTCTATTGCCCAACTGACGTAATCGTTGGAAGCCTCCTGACCGTCGCCGGGGTAGATGGTTTTTTCGTAGTGTGCGGCGGATACAATGCCGCCATAGGTAACCGCGGAAATTTCGTATCAGGTATTTCCAAGTTTGCGATATTTCATATGCAATACTCCTTTTAAAGTCAGTGAAACGTATTGATCGTGTCGAATCAGTGTTTTTGCCTTTGCGGAAGCTTTAGCATTTTGCGGCAAGGCGAGCGGCTGCATCCGCTTTGGTTCAAAAAGCGCTTCCGTCAGAGAGGTTCCAGCCTCAGCATAATCGCTTTCGGTTCTGCGCGGAGACTGATAACTGTCTATAGTGCTTTAATCAGTATGCGGCATCATTATATAGTAGGATGCTACTATTGTCAAGCAATGAGAATTGCGCGCTTTGGTTCGATGGAGCTATACTCGAAATTCTCCATCCCATTCCTTTTTTCGCCTTTTTGCGCGATCCTTGTTGCGGTATACCAAGGCAGGTGCTATACTGGCAGTGCGGTATACGGGTAATTAGATATGGGGGGGGTATCCGCTCATGCATTACGTGATGGATGAATTCATCAAGCGCTCGGAAGCGATTTTGGGCGATCTTCTGGTTGGAATTTATTTGCACGGTTCCGCGGTGATGGGGTGCTTTCACCCTGAGAAGAGCGATATTGACCTGATCGTGGTGATCAATCATCCAATGAGCGATATATGCAAAAGGGCGTATATGGATATGGTTGTAGCGCTGAACGCGGCGGCTCCGAAAAAGGGAATAGAGATGAGCGTCGTCTTGAAGGAGGTTTGCAATCCTTTTGTGTATCCCACGCCCTACGAGCTCCATTTCTCGATCACGCATCTAGCGTGGTATCGGACCAATCCCGAAGAATACATTCAAAAAATGAAGGGCGTGGATCGGGATCTGGCGGCGCATTTTACGGTAATTCTCCATAGAGGGAGGCGGCTGTATGGCGCGCCGATTCATGAGATTTTCGGCGATGTGCCTAAGCAATATTATTTTGATTCTATCTGGAACGATATTTCCGACGCCCCGAACGAGATTACTGAAAATACCATGTACGTCGCTCTAAATTTGCCTAGGGTGTTGGCGTTTCAGAAAGAGGGAAGCGTGCTTTCGAAAAAAGAAGGCGGCGAATGGGGCATCAAAACTCTGCCGGAGAGATACCATGCACTCCTTATGGACGCACTGCGCGAGTATACGCAGGGAGCGGATGTTTGCTATAATCTGGAATTGGCGAAGGATTATGCGGAATATATGCTTGACCTTATACGCCGCTCTATAGACGATGCTTCCCAAAGTGCTTCGCCTTCGTGCGGTGAAATTCGGGAAAGAATATGAGAGCGTTCTTATATGAATTGGAATCAAATAAATGCGATGGGGAGAAATATGCGATGAAACCGATTTACATGGATCATTCCGCGACTACGCCGCTTTCCGAGGGCGCATTAAACGCGATGCTGCCCTATATGCGCGAGCAATTTGGCAATCCTTCCGCGGTGTATAGCTACGGACAAACCGCCAAAAACGCGGTGGAAAAAAGTCGCGACCGCGTAGCGAAGGCGATCGGCGCGCTGCGTACGGAAATATTCTTCACCTCAGGCGGCACAGAGAGCGATAACTGGATCATTCGCAGTGTGGCGAGGCTCAAGGGTCGCGGGCATATTATTACCTCCGCCATAGAGCACAATGCCGTGCTGCGCACATTGGCACAGCTGGAAGAAGACGGCTACGAGGTGACATATCTGGCGCCCGACCGCTTGGGGCAGATCGCTCCGGAACAGCTGGAACGCGCGATTCGTCCGGATACCATTCTGGTATCGATCATGCTCGCGAACAACGTGGTGGGCACCGTATTGAACATACGGGAGCTGGCGGCGGTCGCGCGCCGACACCGCGTGCTCTTCCATACAGACGCCGTGCAGGCGGTGGGGCATATTCCCGTGCAGGTGCGTTCGCTGGGCGTGGATTTTCTGTCCATTTCCGCCCATAAATTCTGCGGACCCAAGGGCGTCGGCGCGGTGTTCTGCCGTATGCCCAACAAGCTTCCGCCCCTGCTGACGGGCGGCGGACAGGAGAAAGAACGCCGCTCCGGCACGGAAAATGTGCCCGGCATTGTGGGCATGGCGCAGGCGCTCGAAGAAGCGGTTGCCGCGTTGGATTGTACCGTTCCCCGCTTGAATGCTCTGCGCGATCGCCTGATCGCGGGCGTAACCGCTATTCCGGGCATCGCCTTAACGGGTGATCCGGTGCGCCGTCTGCCCGGATTCGCTTCCTTTACGGTGAGCGGCGTTGGGCACAGCGTGCTGCTGGTGAATGCGCTGAACGAATGTGGCTATTGCGTGAGCTCGGGCTCCGCCTGCTCCGCTTCCTCGAAAGAGGCATCCCACGTACTTTTGTCGTTGGGCTATGAACAGAGCGAGGCTTCCTCCAGCCTGCGCATTACGTTGGGTGCGGAAAATACAGAAGCGGAAGTAGACGGCGTGATCGAAGCGATTCGACGCTGTGTGGCGCGGCTTCGAACGGAATCCGTCACTCGCGCGCCAAGGCTGGAAGGACGCGTGGCGGATTATGGCGCTGCGGGGGAGCGGGCGAACGATTGATTACGAGTATCGCCGATCACCGCTTGCGCTATCGTATTATTCGTTACCATTCACCCAATGGGTGTGTCGGGGGTCGCAACCCCCGACATTCAAACCGCAGCGGCGGCGTGTACGCCGCGAGGACGCGGACCAAGTGTCCGCTTCCTTGCAGGTTTTGCGCCCGAAAACCGCGCAGCGGTTATAGCAAAACCTGAGGGGGTGGCAAGGTTGTAAACCCGAAAGGGTTTTCAAGTTTT
>JAFUAR010000267.1 GCA_017460585.1 Clostridia bacterium | reverse complement strand
GCATGTGCGCTCCATCTCCGCAGACGGTATTCGACAGGTGAAGCTCATCGACGCAACGCCCATTGGCATCAACGTACGCTCTACTGTGGCGACCTATGTCGATGTGCACGACGAGCTGCGAAAAGCCTACGCGCGAACGCCGGACGCGAAGTCGAACGGCTGGAAGGCGGGAGATTTTTCGTACAATACAGGAAGGCTGCGCTGTCCGGTGTGCGACGGTACCGGAACGATCAGTCTGGACGTGCAGTTTTTGCCGGATGTAGAAATTCCATGTCCGGATTGCGGCGGTTCCCGCTACGCACGCGAGGCGGGAAGGATTCGCCGCGTTTCCAAAGCAGATTCCATCGCGCGATCTCTGCCGGAGATTATGGAAATGAGCGTACGTGAAGCGCTGCGGGTACTGGACGATATTCCCTTGGTTCGCCGCCGTTTGGAGGTGCTGCGGGATTTGGGCTTGGGCTATTTGACTCTGGGAGAGCAGACTCCAATACTCTCCGGAGGTGAAGCGCAGCGCCTAAAGCTCGCCAGCGAAATGGGAAAGGGGCAGGAGGACTCGATATTCGTATTTGATGAGCCGACGATCGGTCTGCATCCCATGGATGTACGCACGTTGCTGCGGGTATTTCGCCATTTGATTGCGTGCGGGGCGACAGTGGTGGTCATCGAACATGATCTGGATGTTATTGCCAATGCCGATTACGTGATCGATATGGGACCGGGCGGAGGCATACACGGCGGAAGAATCGTGGCGCAGGGCGCGCCGGAAACGATATGCGAATGTGCCGATAGCGCGACCGGTCGCTATCTGCGCGAGAAATTTGCTCATTTGTAAATTTTGCTTGCCAATTCGGTCGTTTTGCGTTACAATAGGAGCATAAGCAAGCGCATTGCGCGTGAATTCACAATGGGAGGAATCCGATATGTATAAAGAGACCATTCAAACCGCGTCTTCCAAAATGGATAAGACCATTGCCGTGGTTCAAAAGGATTTGAACACGTTGCGCGCCGGTCGCGCCAATCCTCAGATTTTGGATAAGATCACCGTAGATTATTACGGAACGCCGACCGCACTCAATCAGGTGGGTAATATTTCTTCGCCGGAACCGCGTATGCTGGTGATCGCTCCGTGGGAACCCAAGATGATCGGTCCCATTGAAAAGGCGATTCAGAAGTCCGATATCGGCATTAATCCCTCCAACGATGGTAAGGTGATTCGTCTGGTCGTGCCGGAACTGAACGAGGAGCGCCGCAAGGAGCTCTGCAAGAAGGTGCGCAAGCAGGTGGAAGAGGGTAAGGTCGCCATTCGCTCCATTCGTCGCGACGCAATGGAAGCCATCAAAAAAATGAAGAAGGATTCCGTCATTACCGAGGACGATCAGAAAAAGGCGGAGGAAGAACTCCAGAAGGTGACCGACAACCATATCAAGGAAATGGACAAGGTTGGCAGTGACAAGGAAAAGGAGATCATGTCGATCTAATCTTTCCTTACATTTGGTTTCTCCAATCAGCAATACGATGACTCGGACAGCCGGTTCAGGCTGTCCGCGTTTGTAATGGAGGTGGGAGGGTATGTTCACGGAAAAGCTCGCCAAGCTGTTTGGAAATATGCGCAGGGGTCGAGCACCGCAGTATATTACCGTACCCATCCAGTCGGCAACGGCGCAGACTTACGCGCTGCCGCCGGATCGCTTGCCGCGACACGTGGCGATCATTATGGATGGCAATGGGCGTTGGGCGACGCGGCGCAATCTGCCGCGGTCCGCAGGTCATGCCGCGGGCACAGAAGCGTTGCGTGATATTATTCGCGCCAGTTCCGATTGGGGTATCGAAGCGCTGACGATCTACGCCTTTTCCACGGAAAACTGGGCGCGCTCCAAGGAGGAGGTCAACGCGCTCATGGCGCTACTGCTTAAATACTTCGCCTCGGAAATTGACGAGCTCGACGCGCAGCACGTGTGCATTCGCATTTTGGGTAATATCGACGGTCTGCCGGAGGCGCAGCGCGCGGCGGTGAAAAATGCCATGGAGCGAACCAGCGAGAACCTTGGTCTAAAGCTCAACATCGCGCTGAATTACGGCGGACGCGCTGAACTGGTGCGCGCGGCGAGGGCGCTGGCGGGCAAAGTTTCCGCAGGGGAATACACTTCCGAACAGATTGATGAAGCCACGCTCTCGGAGGAGCTCTATACGCACGGCTTGCCAGATGTAGATTTACTCATTCGCACCAGTGGAGAACAACGTCTTTCCAATTTCCTGCCATGGCAGACCAGCTATGCCGAATTGGTATTTGATAAGACCTTGTGGCCGGACTTCGACCGCGCCTGTTATTTGAGGGCGCTAAGGGAGTTTGCCAATCGAAGCAGGCGTTTTGGCGCCGTTGAACCGAGCGGGGAGGAAGAGCATGCTTAAGCGCGTAATCACCGGCATTGTGTTCGCCGTTGTGCTCATTGCGGGCACGTTGCTGCAGGGTTGGCTCTTGCGTGCAATATTGGCGTTCGCCATGGCGGTTAGTCACGTCGAAATGGTGCGCGCTTTCAGGGGGCGCGGGCATCGTCCCATTGCATGGGTAGGCTTTTTGTACTGCGCTTGCGCGGTAGGCATCGAGGCGCTGACGGCGACGGGAGCCGTGCCGTATGCGGGCATGACGCCGTACTTCGGCGCGCTGGCGCTGTGCGCCATAGCAGGTATGGCGCAGGTGGTATTTGAAGGTAAGCCCGATTTTGACAGAGCGTGGACCACGCTGTTTCCGCTTATTTACCCGGGTTTGTTCTTTACGCTTCTTATTTCCATGCAGCATATTTCCAGTGCGTATGCGCGCGCACTGGCGATGGCGCTTGCCTTTTTTACCGCCAGCGTGAACGACGTATTCGCCTTGTTTGGGGGAATGCGCTTTGGAAAGCATAAACTCTCCCCGGCAATCAGTCCGAAGAAGACGGTGGAGGGCTCGATATCGGGTTTAATCGCTTCGGTGGTGTTCAGCGTGGCGCTGGCGGCGGCGTTTCAGGCAATTGCGCATAAAGTGTCGGCGATCAATCCGGAAAACGTGGCGCTGCCACCCCTTTGGGCGTTTGCGATTCTTGGATTGTTTGCCGGTGCGCTCTCGCAAATCGGCGATCTGACCGCTTCTATGATCAAACGTGATTGCGGTATTAAGGATTTTGGCAGTATTTTTCCCGGACACGGCGGTATGATGGATCGTTTTGATGGCATATTGTTCTGCGCGGCGGTGTGCTGGATGTTCTTTCGTTTTTTCGGATTATAATCGCCTCATTTCCACTTGTCGTTTTCCTCGTCGCTATTGGAAGCGCGGCGAGGTTTTTTGTGAATTTTTCTTCTTTTTTGCCGAATCGTCATAGAATTTTATGGATTCATAACCAACACATTCCGTATTTGGTTTGTCATTTAACGGGAAATATGGTATACTAACGCGAACGAAAGCGATTTCGAGCGAATGTCGCCATGAAAAGGGAGCTATGTATGAGCATTAAAAAGAAGACGGTTGAAGAGATCAAACAGGAGCTGCTGGATAAGCTTTCCAGTGGTTTCGGATGCGGTCTTGAAGAGGCAACCAACGAGCAGATATATGAGGCGCTGGCGCGCATGGTGCGCGACGAAGTGCTGCAGCGCAGGGCGCAGTCTCGCGGCGTGCGCAAGCAGACCGGCGCGAAAAAGGTTTACTATTTGAGCGCGGAGTTCTTGGTGGGTCGCGCGCTTCACAATAATATGGTCAATCTCGTCAACGAGGAGAATTACCTGAAAGCGCTGGAAGAACTGGGCATCGACCGCAGCGTTATATTTGAAAAGGAACCGGAGCCCGGTTTGGGCAACGGCGGTCTGGGTCGTCTTGCGGCGTGTTTTTTGGATAGTTTGACGACATTGAAGCTTCCGGCGATGGGTTGCACCATTCGCTATGAGTTCGGTCTGTTCCGCCAGCGCATTGTGGATGGCTGGCAGGTCGAGGTGCCGGATAACTGGTTGGATTCGGGCAATATATGGGAAATTCCCCGCCCCAATGAGACCGTGGAGGTGCATTTCGGCGGTCGCGTGATTCCCTATGAGGAAAACGGTCGTATGTGCTTTGAGCACGTGGATTATTCCACCGTGGAGGCCGTGCCTTACGATATTCCGACGCTGGGTTACGATAATACCATGGTTAATATGCTGCGTACGTGGTCCGCGCGTTCGCCCAAGCGCATCGATATGGCGTCGTTCAATTCCGGCGAATACGTGAAGGCGGTTGCCGAGCGCGAGCTGGCGGAGGTTATTTCCAAAATACTCTATCCCAATGACGACAGCTATCAGGGCAAGGAGCTGCGCCTGAAGCAGCAGTACTTCTTCTCCTCCGCTTCTATTCAGTACGCGGTGAACGATTTCCTGAAGGTTTATGGTCCTCAGTGGGATCAATTTTCCGATAAGGTCGCCATTCATATCAACGATACGCACCCTGCGGTCGCCATTCCGGAGCTCATGCGCATTTTGATGGATGAGCACGGTCTGAGTTGGGAAAAGGCGGAGCAGATTTGCTACGATACCTTTGCTTATACCAACCATACGGTGCTGCAGGAAGCGCTCGAGCGCTGGCCGGAAAGCCTTTTCCGTGAACAGCTCCCGCGAGTATACATGATTTTGCAGGAAATGAATAAGCGTCTGTGCGCCAAGCTGTGGAAGAGCTATCCCGGTCAGTGGGATCGCATCGGTCACATGGCAATTTTGGCGTACAATCAGGTGCATATGGCCAATCTGTGCGTAGCGTATAGCCATTCCGTAAACGGCGTTTCCGCCATTCATACGGACATATTGAAAAAGCAGACCTTCCACGATTATTACGTGGTCAATCCTCGCAAGTTTGTATCCATCACCAATGGCATTACACATCGCCGCTGGCTCATGCAGTGCAATCCGGGCTTGAGTAAGCTCATCGACGAAGCCATAGGAGACGGTTGGCGCAAGGACATTAACCAGCTTCAAAAGTTGGTGCCATTTGCAGATGATCCGGCGTTCCAGCAGAAGTTCCAAGAGGTTAAGTACATCAATAAGCTGCGCCTGGTGGATCGGGTGCGCCGTATGCAGGGCGTTGAAATGAATCCGGATTCCCTGTTCGACGCGCAGGCGAAGCGTTTGCACGAGTACAAGCGCCAGATCATGAACGCGCTGGGTATGCTCATGTTCTACAATGAGATCGTGGAGCATCCGGATCGCGAGTATTTGCCGCGCACCTTCATATTCGGCGCGAAAGCGGCGCCCGGCTATCAGCGCGCTAAGCTCACTATAAAGCTCATCAACTCCATCGCGGAGCTGGTGGCAAAGCATCCGGTTGCCTCCAAATATATGCAGGTGGTTTTCCTCGAAAATTACTGCGTATCTCAGGCGGAAGCGCTCATTCCCGCGACCGAGGTATCTCAGCAGATTTCCACCGCGGGCAAGGAGGCCAGCGGCAACGGCAACATGAAGTTTATGATGAACGGTGCGGTTACCATAGGCACTATGGATGGCGCAAACTGCGAAATGTTCGATGCGGTGGGCGCGGACAATATTTACATATTTGGTTTAACGGCGGAACAGGTGGAACAGGGTTATTCCTCTTACCGTTCCAGCGAGGTATACGAAACCAATCCCGCGATTCGCAAGGTCATGGAACAGCTGATCGACGGCACACTCTCTCCTGAAAATCCGAGAATGTTCCAAGAGCTCTACCATTCGATGTTGTTGGGCGATAATGGAGGAATGGCGGACAGCTACTTTGTGCTCAAGGATCTTCCGGCGTACACCATTACGCAGAAAAAGATCGCTTCGGATTATACCGATAAGGATAAGTGGCTGCACAAGGCGATTATGAATACCGTCTGCTCGGCTGAATTCTCCTCGGATCGCACCATTACGGAGTATAACAACCTGATCTGGCATTTGAAGCCGCTGGATCTGTAAACGCGTATCCGAAATACGGGCGGTCGAATGACCGCCCGTTTGGCAATTTGTTTCGATTGGGGCTCGATGACCGAATGATGATATTTCACGATTCGCACAACGGGGTTTACCGCCTGCCGACCGGCGCCGCGCCTTGCGGCGGCAAGGTAGTGCTGCGCATATTGACGCAGGATGTCGCTAAGGCGACGCTGCGCGTCTGGTGGGGAGACAGAGAATCCTACTATACCATGCAGCCGGTGGGAAGCGATATATTTTCTTACGAACTGCAGCTGCCGGAGAATCCGTGCGTCCTATGGTATTATTTCATTGCGGAAGGATGCGACGGCGTGCATCTGTTTTACGGCAACGCTTCCGATCAGCTGGGCGGAGCGGGAGAGATGCTGACCCATGAGCCGCCCTCGTGGCAAATTACCGTATATCGCGCCGATTTTGATACGCCCCACTGGCTGCGCAATGGAGTAATGATGCAGATCATGGTGGATCGTTTTCATTCTTCCGGCAGCCGAGATGTTCGCAAGCTCCCCGCGGGTTCCTTCTTCCATAGAACGTGGGATGAGGATCCGGTGCTCGTCATAAACGATAAAATTGGCGATTATTCCGCAAATGATTTTTTTGGCGGCGATTTAAAAGGCGTGGAGCAAAAGCTGGACGCGCTCAAAGAGTTGGGCGTAACCGTGCTGTATTTTAACCCCATATTTAAGGCGCACAGTAACCATAAGTACGATACGGGCGATTATATGCAGATCGATCCGACCTTCGGAACGGAGGAGGATTTTCGCGCGCTGTGCGAAGCGGCGAAGAAACGCGGCATTCGCGTAATATTGGACGGCGTGTTTTCGCATACGGGCGCGGATAGCAAGTATTTCAATCTCTATGGTACGTATGGTTCCGGAGGCGCGTATAACGATCCGGATTGCCGCTACGCCAGCTGGTATCAGTTTGAGGAATGGCCGCAAAAATACCAGAGCTGGTGGGGCTTCAAGACCCTGCCCAATATCGATAAGAATAACGGCGACTATCGCGGCTTCATTATTCACCAGCCGGATAGCGTGGTGTCGCATTGGCTGCATGCGGGCGCTTCGGGTTGGCGGCTGGACGTGGCGGATGAACTGCCCATGGATTTCATTGCCCAGCTCAGAAGGCGTGAAAAGGAAATCGATCCGGATTCGGCGCTCATTGGAGAAGTGTGGGAAGACCCCAGCAACAAGATTGCCTATGGCAAGATGCGCTGTTATTGCTACGGCGATACGCTCGATTGCTCCATGAACTATCCGCTGCGCGAGGCGGTGCTCTCGTTCTTCTGCGGACGGATCGACGCCGTGCAGCTGGTACGGCGACTGGAATCGCAGCGGGAAAACCTGCCAAAGCCATTTTACTATAGTCAGATGAATTTGCTTTCCAGCCATGATCGCCCGCGCGCGCTGGCGGTGCTGGCGGATATTGGCGATATGGAGCCGGACCGCGTGCTGCGTAAGTCGTTTCAAATGTCCGAAACGGATTATGCGCGCGGACGGCGCAGGCTGATCGCCGCATGGCGCATGGTCTGCGCGTTGCCAGGAATGCCCTGCGTCTATTACGGCGACGAAGCAGGTATGTACGGTATGTCTGATCCGTTCTGCAGGGGAACATACCCTTGGGGCAGAGAGGATGCGCTGCTCAAGGGCGCGTTTCAGGAGATCATCGCGGAGCGAACGCATTCCGCCGCGCTGCGCACCGGCGCGCTGCGCCTCAAACCCATAGGGAGCGACGTGGTGCTCATATTCCGTGAAATTTCCGATGGCATGGATGTATTCGGCGAACCGGCGCAAAATGAATTCAGGGTGCTGGCGGTGAATCGAGCTGCGGAAAGCCGTTGGATCGATTTTGCCGGAAAGACTGTGGAGCTGCAGGGGGAGAGCGCGGTGTGGCTGGATGCCGTCGCCAAAGCGGAATAAAGGTTACTGTTCAGCCTACGGCTTCACAGTAAGTGGACGGGGGACACGTCCCCCGCCACTGCCACCCCCTCAGGTTTTGCTAAAACCGCTGCGCGGTTTTCGGGCGCAAAACCTGCAAGGAAGCGGACACTTGGTCCGCGTC
>JAFUAR010000266.1 GCA_017460585.1 Clostridia bacterium | reverse complement strand
TTCTCTGTATCGTTTTCAAGGATCGCGCTGTCGGCTCTCGCGGACAGCTTGTTCATATTACCAAACTTCCCCTACTTTGTCAACCCCTTCGAATCCGATTTTTTGAAACGTTTACTTTCCGTGCTCTTTTGTGTCGTTTTTTTGTGGAAGAAGGACTTCGAAATGTGAATGGAAGTCCTTCTTCCTTAACTTTTGGCGCCGCTAATTCATTCGGCGGCTTTTCAATGCACGATTACGGTGTACGGCTTCTTCGTATCCGTCTCTACCTCCACCTCTCCGGCGCGCATGCTCACACGATATTCCGCCTCCGCTTCTCCTTGCAAATTATAAAGCGTTACGGTTCGGGTTTCACCCTCGGGCAGCCGATACACGTGCAATTCCACGCCGTCGGCGTAGTCGTAATCGGGACGATCGTCACGCGCGCCGAGCGGCAGCACCGTACCTTCGCGTACCATGAGCGGCAGCGACATGAAATCGTGCGTTTCCTTTACCCAGCGACCGCCCTTCGCCTTTTCGCCGCTCAAAAGGCTCGTCCACACACCGTCCGGCAGGTAGTATGCCACCTGTCCATCCTCGCGGAACACCGGCGCGACCAGCAGGCTACCGCCCAGCGTATACTGACGGTCGAGCGTTTCACAGGCGGGGTCCAGCGGGAATTCCAGCAGCATGGGGCGCAGCATGGGAATACCCCGCTCGTGCGCCTCCACCATCGCGCCGTACAAATAGGGCATCAGGCGGCACTTGAGCTTAACGAACTTGCGCGCCACCGCCACGCTTTCCTCATCAAACGCCCACGGCACTCGGTAGCTGCTGGAGCCATGCAGGCGGCTATGCGAAGACAGCAAACCGAACTGCACCCAGCGTTTATACACGTGCGCGGGCGCGGTCGATTCAAAACCGGAAATATCGTGGCTCCAATAGCCAAACCCCGACATACTCAGCGAAAGCCCCGCGCGTAGCGTCTCCGCCATGGATACGTAGCTGGCGCTGTTGTCGCCGCCCCAATGTACGGGGAACTGCTGCCCGCCCGCGGTGGCGCTGCGCGCGAACAAAATCGCCTCGCCCTCGCCGCGCTCCTGTTTGAGCAGGTTGAACACCATTTCATTGTAGAGGTGCGTATAATAGTTGTGCATATGCAGCGGACTGGACCCATCGAAATAGGCGATATCCCGAACCGGAATGCGTTCGCCGAAATCGGTCTTGAGGCAGTCCACGCCCATGCGCAGTATACGACGCAGATAGCCGCAATACCATTCGCGCGCGGCTGGATTGGTTACATCCAATATACCCATGCCCGCCTGCCACAGATCGGTTTGCCACACATCGCCATTGGTCTTTCGCAGCAAGTAGCCTTTCTCCATTCCCTCGCGGAACAGCGGCGACTGCTGGGCAATATACGGGTTCATCCAGCAGCATACGCGCAGCCCCATATCGTGGTATCGTTGGAGCATACCCTCCGGATCGGGGAAGGTTTCGGGATCCCACTCAAAATCGCACCAGTTGTAACCGCGCATCCAGAAGCAATCGAAGTGGAAGACCGAAAGCGGAATATCCCTTTCCCGCATACCGCGAATAAAGCTGGTAGCGGTTTCCTCATCGTAATTGGTAGTAAAGGAGGTGGAAAGCCAAAGCCCAAAGCTCCACGCGGGCAGCAGCGGCGGGCGACCCGTCATGGCGGTATAGGTCTCCAGCACGCCCTTGGGGCTGCCGCCGTAAATGATATCGTATGTCAGCGTTTCGCCTTCCACGGAAAACTGTACGCGCTCAACCTTTTCGCTGGCAATCTCATAGCGCACATCGGAGGTATCCTCCACCAACACGCCGTAGCCGCGATTGGTCAGGTAGAAGGGCACGTTCTTATACGCCAGCTCCGAAGCGGTGCCGCCGTCCGCGTTCCACATATCCACCGACTGCCCGTTCTTTACATACGGCGTGAAGCGCTCGCCCAGACCATATACGTATTCGCCCACATCGAGCATGAGGCTATCGATCATGTAAGCCTTGCCGGTATCCTTATCGAAAGCGTGCGCCATGCCCCTGTAGGAAGACGATGTAATCAGTTCGCCGCGCTCGTTTAGAAAATCGACCTGCCATTCGCCCACCGCTTTGAGCACGCGCGCGGTGAGATTGCCGCTGGTAAAACAAGCGTATTGATCATTTTCGGATACGATAGGATGGCATTGAGTCTCATGTATTTCGAATTTCGGCGCCTTGAGCGCCTTGCCGGCGAAGTGCGTAATGCTCACGCGAATTACGTTGGGCATTGGCGCGGTAAACGTCACGTCAAGCGCGCCGTCGCTCAGCGTATCGCCGCGACCGTGCACCGGTCGGCACGCGGAGAGCACGCGCAGCTGGTCGCCGGAAGCGGTTACGCGCACGCACTGCGTAGCGTAGCTGAGCTTATAGTTTTCACGAGTGAGCCAATAACCTCTGGTAAATTTCATTTCTATACCGTCCTTTCGCTATATATAAACCGATTATAGTATAAAACAATTCTCCACGGCGGCATCCAAGCGCCACAGGCGCGGCGTCGCGTCGCCCAAAAGCGCGTAGAATCGCTCCGAATCCGTTGGAAAAACGCGCAGCGTGCCAACCGCTTCGCCTTCGTTCACGAATACCTCTATTGCGCTTGCGTCTACATATACGCGCAGCGCGCGCAATCCGCCGCACAGTGAAACGGCGCGCATTTCGCCCTGTTCGGGCTGAACGCGCAGCGTCATTGCAGAGCGGTCCGCCGTGAGCACACCCGAGGAGGCATCGTACTGCAGCAATACTCCGCCGGTTCCATCCCGCCTGCAAAACAGCCGAAGCGCCATATCTCCGCCGCCGCATTCCAATTCCAGCTCCGAAGCCCGCGGCAACTCGCCCGACCGGTCGTTGGTCTCCGCTCCGCGCAGCGCGGTCAGCCCGACCACGGGCTGCTGAAGCAGATGATTTCCGCGTACAGAGAGGCGACGCGGCAACGTAAGCGCACCCTGCCAATCCTCCGCATCGCTCGGGTAACGCGCGCCGGGCAACCCCATCCAAGCGATCATTACCGCTTCATCTGCGTTTGCGGCGCAAGCCGCGGCGTAGAAGTCGAATCCAAAATCCAGCGGAGTAAACACACCGGACGGCTCAAATGTGAGCGTATCGTAATTCATACTGCCCAAAATATAGCCGCAATGATTCTCCGCGTCGCCTCTCCCGGGCAAACGGATGCGCTGCGGGCAGAATATGAGCGCGTCTACCCCCGAAATGTGCTCGATCGAGGGGCATTCCCACATTTCGCCAAAGTCCTCATAGCCGGGTACGCCGAGCTCTCCAAGATAGCGCCAGCCGCCATCCGGTCGTTCCGAGGCATATACGATGATCCGCCCCTTGTGTTGAAGATTCTGCGCACCGAGAAAGAGATAATACAACCCCTTTTCGGCGTTATACTCCACTTTGGGATCGCGCTGGTGGTCGGTATACATGGAATTTGCGCCGAAAAGCGGCTCGTCGAGCTTGACCGCCGTTCCATTTGGCATGAGCCTCGCCAAGCAGGTATAGGGCGTGCGCACCCAGTGCTCGTCGCGATGATTGCCCGCGTAATAGAGGAACGTCTCCCCATCCTTGACCAGTGCGGAACCGGAGTATACGCCGCGATTATCGTATTCGCGATCAGGCGCGAGGCAAAGCCCTTCGTTGCGCCAATGCACCAAATCCGCAGAAAAAACGCGATACCAGTGCTTGAGCCCATGCACCGCGCCCCAAGGACACCACTGATAGAACAAATGCCAGCCGCGCGCATCGCGAAAAAAGCCGTTCGGATCGTTGAGCAGCCCGCACACCGGTTGAACGTGGTATGAAAACCGGTAGGGCGACGACCTCTGCGCTTCGTGAAGCGGACGGAGCGCTTCGGGATCTTCAATGCGTTTGTATTTTTCTTCCAGCGTCCATTGCCGCACGACAAGTTTCCTTCCTTCCCATCAGCTTCTTTCGATACAATACCATGTTCGCCCTAAAAAATCAACCTTCCTTTTACCTGTAATTATCCCATATTGGCATAGTGTCGCGGTAAAATCAAATGGATTGAAAAATGCGTTGGAGGCGCGATTATGGAGTATTATTGCCGCATTCCCTCTCCGCTCGGCGCGCTGCTGCTGGCAAGCGATGGCGAAGCCCTGACCGGTCTGTGGTTCACAGACCAAAAAAACGCTCCCCAGCCGGAAGACCAAACGCTGGTCGAACCCGATGCGCTGCCCGCCTTCTCGCATACAAACGAATGGCTAACGCTCTATTGGAAGGGAGAGATTCCGAATTTCCTCCCTCCGCTCAAATTCCACGGCACCGCGTTTCAGCAATCCGTCTGGAATTTGCTGGGAAGCATTCCCTATGGCGAAACCACTACCTACGGCGAAATTGCGCGTACGCTGAAGAACGCCTCGAACGGGAAGACGGCGTCCGCACGCGCGGTGGGCGGCGCGGTGGGACGCAATCCCATATCCATTATCGTGCCTTGTCACCGCGTACTCGGTGCGAACGGGCGCATGACCGGTTACGCGGGCGGCATTGAACGCAAGGAAGCACTGCTCAAGTTAGAAAAACATTGATTATAGAAATGAAGGGCTGAACCCATGGCGCGAATGAATGAAATAGATATGACCCACGGTCCCCTTGCGGGCAAGATGCTGCGCTTTGCTTTGCCGCTCGCGGCGAGCAGCGTGCTGCAGCAGCTGTTCAACGCCGCTGATCTGGCGGTAGTCGGTCGATTTGCCAATGCCGATGCAATGGCCGCCGTAGGCAGCAACGCCCCCGTCATCAACCTTCTCGTGAGCCTGTTTGTAGGGCTTTCCGTGGGTGCAAATGTGGTCATCGCCAATTTGGTGGGCTCGGGCAGGCGCGAGCGCATTCGCGACGCGGTGCACACCTCCATAGCGCTCGCGCTCGCCTCGGGCGTGTTTCTGCTGGTCGCGGGCATCGTGCTCTCCCCATTCATATTACGGCTCATGGGCGCGCCGCAGAATGTCATGTCGCTTGCGGTGATCTACCTGCGCATTTACTTTCTGGGTATGCCCGCCATGATGGTATACAATTTCGGTTCGGCGGTGCTGCGCAGCAGGGGCGACAGTAAGCGTCCATTTTTCTGCCTGACTCTGGCGGGAATCATCAACATCGCTCTCAACCTATTGTTCGTAATCGTGTTCCAGCTGCACGTCATCGGCGTAGCGTTGGCGACCGTGCTCTCCAACTGCGTGAGCGCAGGGCTGGTGCTGCGCTTCCTCGCCACGGAGACGGGCGAATTCCGCTTGGATTTTCGCAGGCTGCGTTTCCATTCGGAATTTCTGCGGAGCATACTGCGCGTGGGATTGCCCGCGGGTCTGCAGGGCATGGTATTTGCACTCTCCAACGTCGTGATTCAAAGCGGAGTCAATTCCTTCGGCGCGAACTGCATTGCCGGCATGACTGCCGCACAGAATTTTGAATACGTATCGTGGTGCACCATTAACGCCTTTGCGCAAACGGTCGTGACCTTCACCGGTCAAAATTACGGCGCGGGCGACGAGCAGCGCTGCCGAAAGGTGCTGCGGCTGGGGCTGACCATTTGCATCGGCGTAGATTTGGTCATTCTCGCCGCCATTTTGCTGAGCCGCCACGTAATCATTCAGCTGTTCACCACCGATCCCGCCGTAATCGCCTTTTCCATGGTACGCTTTGAGCGCGTTGTGGCGCTGCACTTTCTGTGCGCCACATACGAGGTTCCGGGCGGCGCAATGCGCGGCATGAACCGCTCCATGGTGCCCGCGCTCATATCGGTGCTGGGTACCTGCGCGTTTCGACTGCTGTACATATTCACGCTGTTCCCACTGAACCGCACCATTGAAAACCTCATGCTAGTGTATCCCGCCTCTTGGGTACTCACCGGTATAGTAATGAATGCGGCGTACTTCATCGTACGAAAAAAGGCGTTTGCCAAATAAAAGCTTTGGGGCTGGAGGGTTACTGTTCAGCCTACGGCTTCACAGTAAGTGGACGGGGGACACGTCCCCCGCCACTGCCACCCCCTCAGGTTTTGCTAAAACCGCTGCGCGGTTTTCGGGCGCAAAACCTGCAAGGAAGCGGACACTTGGTCCGCGTC
>JAFUAR010000265.1 GCA_017460585.1 Clostridia bacterium | reverse complement strand
GCGCCATGCCGCTGTTTAGAAGGGAAGCGCCTATGCCTTCGTTCAATCCGCAAACCCATACCGTCGCCGTGCGTAAGAGCATATGTACCGGAGAGGAAACGCTCGGTCTTGTAGAAAACACGACGGGGCGCTTCATGGATTTAAAAAAGCTGGAGAGCGATGAGGAGCTTCGCCGCTTTTGCAAACAGGCGGGCGTCGCTATGGAGAGTGTAAAGGTAATTTATTAATAGCTTGGAAGAATTCTTACTGGGGCTGTTCGCGCAACAGCCTCGTTTTTTGTGGCAAAACGGCGTAAACGAGTTAAAGAATTCGAAAAAGTATAAAAATATAAATGAATTAACTTGAGACAAATGAATGAATATGCTATTATGCCGGTAATATAAAAAAGTTATAAAATTGGCGTTTCAATGCGAAAATCGCGTTTATACGCCAAAGATAAAAGGAGAGAGACCATGAAGAAAAGGCTGTTGGCTCTAATGAGCGCGTTGGCGATTTTGGTAATGAACTGTGGGTTCCCCATTACCGCCCTGTCCGAAGAAATCGAACAGTCTGTGGTATCCGAGTCTACGCAGGAGGAAGCAATTCCGGAGATTTCGGCGAAGGAAACGGAAGAGGTCTCTCCAGAGGTACAAGGGGGGGTGGAGCAGGCATCTGAATCCGAGGCGGAAGAGGCGGAAATGACCGAGTCGGAAGCCTATGAAGAAGCCGAGGAAGCTGATGCTGAGCCCGACCTTTTAGATGAACCGTCCATTGATTTCGCCGCAACGGAGGCGGAAACTGAAACAGAATTGCCCATCGCGGCAAGAAGCGGTTTGGCAAAGCTAAAGTCGCGAACCAAGCTCTTTCAGGGAAAGACGGGCGAGGACGCTTTGCAGGAGCTCGAGTCTGGCGCGATCATTTACGTGCAGCAGAGCGATGATTCCCGCTGGAAGGCGACCGCGTGGCTAAACGATCAGTCCGTTACGGCGTGGGTCAATGCCGATGCAATCGAGTTCCTCAGTCAAACGCAGGAGGAGGAATATCTGCGCGACGCGGAGAAGAAGGACGAGCTGCATAAGGTGGGCGACGTGCTCGTGCCGGATGTTACGGACTATGTGGTTTCCGATGAGAGCGCGGACAATGCGCAGGTAGAGGAAGAGGAAGCATCCGTTCTCGCAATAAACGCGGCGGAGGGCTTGGTTTCGGATTCGCAGGAAATTGAAGAAAATACTGCCGCGGAAAGCGAAAGCAATGAAGCGGTAGAAGAAATAGAAGATTCCGATGCTGAAGAAGCCTTAGCCGATGAAGACTCAGTGGAAAATGAAGATCCTTCGGAAGAGGAAAATTCTTTAGATGAAGATGAAGAAGAACCAAAGCGTGAAGGCGCGCAAAACGAAGGTCTTACCATTAAATTGAACGCCGGCGATGTAAACAACATTCCCGGCAATCAAGTGGGTCTGGAAGAGGAAGACGAAGTGCCCGTTATGCAAAGCGGATCTACGGTGCACTTCGAAATAGAATCTGCCCTGTCGGATTCGGCGACCCGTTCTGATGTAGAAGTCGTCATTCAAGTGAATTCGAATGGCTACGATCTGGATTTTGATCAGTTCGGTGATGACGGTATATTCAAAATCAATAATACCGAACTGAAAATGGAAAAGGACGATAATGGCTTATACTCCATTCGCTATACGCTGACTCAGGGCGATACGGTCAACGGCTATCTGCGCTATACCATGAATGATAGCAGTATGCCCGTGGGTAATCCTATTGAAATTACCGTGAATGTTGAGGGTGAAGAAATTCCTCAAAATAAAGAATTAACCATTAACGGCAGTACTGAGCCCTTTGTCATCTACAATCAAGGTTCTCCCAACTGGAGCAATATAAATAAGAGTGCGAATATTACCAACACCGAAGTAAAGAACGGCGTTGTGCAAGAGGATATTGTGTATACCATAGATGCTTCTCCCCAGAGCGGAAGGGGCACGGTATACACCAAGGAGTATATCCTTACGGATACGCTCGAGCTTCCCGAGGAGCTTACGCTCATATCCGGCGAAGGTGAATTGGTGAAGTCAGAGGAGGAAGAAATCCAGACTTACACAATAAACGGCACTCCTGTATTCACCTTTGAGCCGGCGGGCGAGGGCGTGGATATCGAAGTAGATGGTACGACCTTTACGTATAAACGCACCAACTCAAGCGATAAGGAGGAAATGGAACCCGTCAACCTGCAGGTAACGCTGCACAAAGAGGGCTTGGTTCCGGTCAACGCCGATGAAGAATGGGCGGATGCGACCGTGGAAATGAGCAATCAGGTCACGATGGAAGCATGGCCATTTCAGAATACGCCCAATAAAGTTGAGGCTGTTGTAACTCAGAGCAATCCCGTAACCGTCAAGGTCACGCAGACCAGCGTTGATTTGCAGGCGGAAAAGAGCGCCAGCGTTGCACAGGGCTTCTGGTCGGAAATATGGGAAAGCGTTTCCCAGCCGGATGCCGCGCCCATCGGCTTC
Organism: Clostridia bacterium; assembly: GCA_017460585.1. Lineage (GTDB taxonomy): Bacteria > Bacillota > Clostridia > Christensenellales > Aristaeellaceae > Faecivicinus. The sequence goes on along the minus strand of JAFUAR010000265.1, from coordinate 5,071 downwards.
GAATACTATATCGACGTCACCAATACCGGCAATTCAAATGCGGAAAACGTGACCATAGAAGATGAAATTCCCGTTTACTTTACGCCCGTCGCTTCCGGCGCGGTGGCAAATTACTATACCAATGGCGCCGTGGGTGCTTCTGCGGTCGGTACGGTGAATGTAAGCGGTCAGCAGGTGACTTGGACCGGAACGATCAATGCCGGTCGCACGGTGCGCTTGACCATTCCCGTGCAATACAGCAAAATCAACGCCGAGAATGAACAGTACTGGCAGGCGCTGGATCAGGAAACGAAAAAGCCCTGCATAATAGACAATACGGCGACCGTATCCAGCCCCGATGTAGACCCCATTCAGCCGGAATATCCCTTCGAGATTGTGGATGATACGCCCATTTTGCCCGTTATGGCGGATAAGGTTCCCGCGTTGGTAGAGGAAACCAAAGCTGGCAGTGGGACTACCCTGTTTGTTTACGATATCGGCGATGATCCCGATGCGTGCGTCAATATTTCGGGCGATACTACCGTGTATTACATGGTCGCCCTGTACAATCCCAACGAGCAGGCGTATACCTATAACTTGAGCGACCCGCGCGGCAGCGGCTATTACGGCAGCAATAATTTTGCATTTACCGATGCGGATATCGCTCCCGCCGGAACCATTGCAATTCAACATGCAAATAGTGCCTTAAAGCAGAATAACAGTCTTCCTCCGTACGGTTTCTTTGCGCCTGCGGGCGATGAGATCGACTTTAAAAATTGGGCTGGCGCGCGGATGATTCCGAACGGAAGCTCCATTCAACCCATGGGCACTGCGAATACTGGCAATACCTATACCGTATTGAGCGGCAGCGGCAATGTGGATGCCGATATTCTGGTCAACGGAAATAGCTATACCTTTGTATTCATTCCGTTTGAAGTAAAATCAGCCATTTACAATGAATCCGGTTTGCAAAGCACAGATCGGACTGTCAACAATGTAGCGGTTCACGCCATCCCCGGCAATACCATTACCGTCTATAATAAGGATGAGCCGAACGCGCCCGATAATCCGAACACGCCCACCAAAACCACCTCTGAAACCATTCCGGTAGCGAAAATTATTCCCGATGTTACCCTTGTAAAGGCGCCGTTGCAAGCTGGTACATTGAATCGCGCGACTGGGGTTCAGAATTATGTAAATAACGATTATGTAGTTTATCAAATCGCCATAACAAATGAGAATATGAACCTCACGGGAGCGTATGAATTCCTTGAGGTGCTGCCGCCTTACCTGCAGGTTGATATTAGTTCTGCGGAATATGCTTATAGCGGCAATGCTCCCGTGGGAATAGAGGATAATGAGAGCTTCTTTGCCAATGCGCTCACGGGCACGACGTTTACAGTATCCTCTTCCAGCAGTGTTTCTCCTTTGGTAACCGTAAATCGTAGTACACCCAATGGGATTGTTCAGGCGAACGGCGAGCCCTTCAAGCTGCAATATAATGCGCCGAACGGAGAGCTCAACGCTGAAATTCAGGTATACAAAACGACTTCGCAAAATGATGTGGGTTACGTTGGCTCTACCAGCGGGATGTCTCACGATGTGGTTTATATCAAGCTGGACAATGTGCCCCATCCGAACTATAACGAAATTGCATACCTCTATCTGCGCTGCAAGGTCGTTACCAGCGATTCCAGCCGAGGCTGGGATTTGATGAACGACGATGCAAAGTTTTCGTACAATGGCGACGCGGCGGACGACGGTCAGCAGACGGTGGTCAATGCGTTGTACGATGGAACACGCTCTGATCCCAAGGCGGTCAACGACCAGACTAACGTTATTCACGAGGAATTCGGCAAATATGCAATTAATCCCGCTAACTATGAGGAAGTAATGGCTGCGCTGAACAATTCGGATGGATTAACGTTCAAACAGCTGAACGCGCTCAAGGCGAAGGGAGCGTTGATCAACAACCTGAGCGTTGTGCCCGGGCAGGAGGTAACGTATCTCATTACCTATACCGTGGGCAATACCATTGTGATGAACATCGCGTGGCCCTATTATACCGTTACCGACACGCTGCCCGTTTTGCATAGCGGTAAAAATAAAAATATGGTTTCGTGGACGGAGGGCGGAAAAGAGCTGAATGCGGGAGAATACCGCGTGACAGACGCGCCGAACAACCCGTCCATTGGTTCCACAATTTCTACTTCGGAAACAGGAATTACCATTGGCAGCCTAAATATGGATACCTCGGTTTCCAACCCGCTGGCGCTGGCGTTGGTCACCGTAAAATTGCCCGAGAATATTCAGGAACAGAGCTTCAGCAACGATTTGGAGCTGCTGTTTACCAATACGATTTCCATGGGTGAATCCAAGGTCACCCATAATGTGCCTACCCTTGAAAAAACGGCGAATCCGAGCGCGGTGAACGCGTTCAGTGGAACCGCGACCTACGAAATTGCTACAGCCGACTTTGAAAATGTGAACATACAGCAGGTTGCGCTTACAGACGATCTCAGCGCTACCCGCAAGTACTTCGATATTGTCGATATCGATCTTGGCGCTTTCGCTCCCAAGGATGCCTCCGGAAAGGCGATTGAGTACCACGTCGCTTTGACCGATGAGGGCGGAGATACCCATATCGTTTCTTACGATGCGCTTTCTCAGGGCGACTCGCTGAATGAGATCGCATCCGCCGCGGGGCTTTCGATTACCGCCGAGGATGTGGTGCAAATCGAATGGCGCTTCTGGCCGGAAGGTGAGGACGGTACAAAGACTACCGTTGCAGAGCTCTCCAAAGGCAATGCTTCGATTGAAGTTAAGCTCAAGCAGAACGCCGATCTTTCGGATGTGCCTGACGATCAGGAAACCGCGTTGGTGACCAACGAAGCGGTGCTTCGCTATTTGAGCGATAAAAAACAGGGTCAAACGACCTCCGAAGCGAAGATTACCCGCAAGCCGGAACCCGAGCTGAGCAAGCAGATGAAGATAGAATCGACATCTGTCGACGAGGATTTTGCCTATAGCACCGAAAACGGTGCGCTGAAAGAGGGCGATTTGGTGTCCTTTACCATATCGCTCAAGAATACAACCAATGATTCCATCAACCTTGCGGGTCTCGCCTTTACCGATACGCTGAGCGCGGGTCTGGAGCAGAATTGCGAAGGTATTCAGGTCAAGGCGTCCACCGGCACGCTGGTAAGCAGCACCATAGACTTTGTGGATGGCGAAGCGACCATAGAGTTTGCCCGAGGCACCCTTGCCAAGGGCAGAGAACTCACCATCACCTATTCCGTGCCGGTTTCCGCGGCGGGCGGCGAGGTGAAAAACGAGGTTTCCGTCAATAACGTCACCGCGACTACGCCCGTGGAAAAGGCGGGCGAAAACGCCGTAATAGACGCGCTGCTGCAAAAGGGCGTTGCCGAAATCGACGGCAGCCAGGCTGAACTGCACGAATATAGCTTTGTCAACGAGGAGCAGTACGGCGAAATCGTATACAACGCCGTGGTGTTCAACGCGCTGGATTCCACTCTGGAATTGCCGGTCAGCTTCCTGTTCGATGAACTTCCGGACGACTTTACCTTCATAAGTATGTCCAATGGCAATGCGATCGAGCACTATTCCGCGCCCTCCGGCTGGAATGCGAGCAGCTCCAAAGCGAAGCCCTATGCGGGCGAAGGCGGCTATACCGTAAGCGGAAGCGGTCAAGAGACCATCACATTCCATGTGCACGACGCCTCCGGAGAACCCGTGATGCTCGCCCCGGGCGAATACATCACCTTTGCCTATAAGGTCGCGATCGATCTTGACGCGCGCATCGAGGCGTATAGTGGCAAAGCGGCGGGCGACGCGTTCGAATCCGTCAATACGCTGTATCTGGCGGTAGATACCGGCGCCGATGTGCTCAATTTAACGACCAGTTCCTCGCGCTTTACCAACGCGCACGGCGAAGGCGAGGCGAAGAACTACGGCGATTGCGCGATTGAAACCAATCGCGTAGATGAACTCAACCAGCAGTACGGCGATCAAGCGCAGGGCTGGCTGGTTTCCGATGTGAGCGTTACCGTAGAAAACATGATTACGCCGCAGGTCGATAAGCAGGCGGTCATGCATACTTGGGGTGAAAACTCCGATGAATATGGCGACGGAAGCACCAAGATCATCGAATCGGAACCAAATGAGCTGGTGAAGTGGGAAATCACCATAGACAATACCGATGGTGAAGAACCTATTCACAACTATAAGGTGACCGACGGAATGCCCGATGGCTTCGTATTCGCTACCGATAGCGAACAGAGCGAAACCTATGCCGATGGGAAAGAGTACACCAGTGCTCAGGTGGTCTATGCGCTCTACGAGGGCGGCGCGCTCAAGCGTACCACCGAAATTCAGAGCGATGAAAATGGTCAGTTCGATCTGAGCGATGATTCGTATGATGTTTTGCCCGGGCAGAAGGCGATTATTACCTATTGGAGTAAATATGTCGGCAGCAGCACGGGCAGCGGCGTATTCACCAACGAGGCTTCGGTCAATTTTGAAACCACGGTATTCTCTCCCTCCCGCGCGCGTATGCTTACGTTCAATAGAGACGGCGGCGTGGTTGTGCAGGATACCTTGAAGGCTCTGAGCGTAATTTCCACCTCTTCCGTGAAGCAGATTATACTGCTTGGCGATTCCTTGGACGATATAAAGAAGGAGGGTACGCCGGATTATCAAGCGCGCCATATCGAGGGGAATTATAGCGATGGCGGCGATACCAAGGGAAACGGTAAGGGAGACGGACTCGATAACGGATATGGAAACCGCGCCGATAACTATGTGGTTGCCGGTAAAGCCGGAGACGAAGTAGGTTATGCAATCCATATTCAAAACAAAAGCACCGTAGCGCTGGAGGAGCTGGTCGTGATTGACAAGCTGCCCCATAAGGGTGACTACGGTACGAACAATCTGGAAAGCTATCGCTATAGCAAGTTTACCGTGGACTATAGCGGTGGGCTTACGATTGATGTATTGACTGGATTAAATGGCGAGCTTTCATCTGAAAGCCAAATTGGCAATTACAAGGTGCTTTTCTCCAGCTACAAGGAAT
>JAFUAR010000264.1 GCA_017460585.1 Clostridia bacterium | reverse complement strand
TGTGGAAGTCGGCAGGGATTGGCGCGAACTCAATATGGCTATTAGCAAGGCGATGCAGAACTACTGCGGCGAGGTGAAGTGCAAGGACCTGCTGCTGGAGGGCTTGAATTTGCTGAATTCCTATGCGGAAAACGACGTGCCCAGACTCTCCTGCGCAAACCCGCACGAGCTCATGCGCGCGCACGAGGTGATGGATATACTGGAGGTCGCCCGCGTGATTCTGCAGGCGTGCTTGTTCCGCGAAAGCAGCAGCAAGCCGCTGGGCTTTACCCGCAGCGACTTTCCGGAACTGGATCCTCAGCGCGACCGTATGTTCCTGACCATTCGGCAGGAAAACGGTCAAGCCGTGCGCGGAGAGGTACCGCACGGATACTTCGGAAACGTGGAGGAAGAGTACCTGAAGCGCAACATGGATTATGTGAACTGGCGCGAGAGCGCGTATGGAACGAGCGAGGAATAACGCCATGAATCAGGAAATGATCGCGGTTAAAGTGCCGTGCAGCGCGCGCCCCATTGCGTTTAACGCGGAAAAGTGCGTGGGCTGCAACCGCTGTGTGAACATTTGTCAAGTGGATATCATGCTGCCCAATCCGGAAAAGGGCAAGCCGCCCGTAGTGGTGTACCCGGGCGAATGCTACTACTGCGGCTGCTGCGTGATGGTCTGTCCCCGCGAGGGAGCCATCTCGCTGGAGCATCCGATCATGAATCGCGCGAAATTCGTGCCGGTGAAGCGTCCGGAGGGCGAAGGCGCATGCTGAAATACACTTTGAAGCGCGTATGCATCGGCGCGATTACGCTGCTGGCGCTCATCGTGGTTACGTTTCTGTTGGTGCGGCTCATGCCCGGCAACCCGTTCGACATCGCCAACCTCACGCCCTCCACGCAGGAGGAAATGGTGCGCTTCTACGGCTTGGATAAGCCGCTGGGGCAGCAGCTGGCGCAGTATTTGCGCAATCTCCTGCACGGCGATTTGGGTATATCGTTTAAGAAGTCCGGTACCACCGTGCGCGAGCTGATCGCGCAGGAAGCGCCCGCCACCATGCGCATCGGCGGCATCGCGTTCATCGTGGCGCTGGCGCTGGGAACGCTCATCGGTATATGGATGGCGGTAACGGGGCGCGAGTTTGTGCGCGGCGGGCTGCTCACGCTTTCTACCTTTGGCATTAGTTTGCCCAACTACGTGCTTGCGCTGTTGCTCATGCTGGTGGTGGGGGTAAAGCTCAAGTGGTTCCCTGTATTGGGGCTGGGCACGCCCGCGCACTACGTGCTGCCGGTCGTCACGCTGGCGGTGTATCCCATCGCGCAGATTTCGCGGCTGGTCAAATCCAGCTATACCGAGGCGATGCAGCAGGACTACGTGACCATGGCGCGGGCAAAGGGCATTGCGCACTGGCGCGTGACCATAGTGCACATATTGAAAAACGCGATGATTCCGGTCATTACTACAGCGGGTCCCATGATCGCCTTTTTGCTGACGGGCAGCTTTGTGGTGGAGACTATATTCACCATTCCCGGCATCGGGCGCGAATTTGTTACCGCCGTATCCAACCGCGACTATACCGTGGTGATGGGGCTTACGATATTCATCGGCGCGCTCATTATACTGTGCAATTTGGCGGCGGACCTGCTCTGCGCGCTGGTGGATCCCAGAATCAAACTGACGGATTGATCCCGAAGAACGGGGAAACGAATCTATGCTAAAACCGGAAGAATACTTTGAACCCCTGCCGAAGGAGGACAAGGACACGGAGTTTATCGCCGTGGAGATGAAGTCCTTCGCGCGCGACGTTTGGGAACGCTTCGCCGCGAACAGGCTGGCGCTCATCGGGCTGATCCAGGGCGTCGCCTCGCTCAATGAGGACGACCTGCGCGAGGACCTGCGCCTGGCCACCGGCGGAGAGGAGGCGGCGGCATGAAGCGTCAACGGCTGTATTTCAAGCTGCTCTTCCTCCTCATGGCGCTGCTCTTCGCCCTGCTCGCGGGCTACGGCGCATACTCGGTGCTGACTTACGGCAACCGCTGGTTCGCCTCCAACCGCAACCCGCGCGTGCGGGCGCAGAAGGAGGCGGT
>JAFUAR010000263.1 GCA_017460585.1 Clostridia bacterium | reverse complement strand
GACACCCCCATTGGGTGAATAGTTACATTCGTTTTCCAATATCAAACGCCCAACATTACCCACATCGCGGGGCGGACGCCGCCCTCTTCATAATTTACGTGAATGCCCGGGTCGTACACCGTGCCGTCGGCGTATACGGCTACGGCGCTGAACAGGTTGGAGCCCGGCAGGCGCAGCCACCACCAGCCGTCCATGCGGCGGTCTTCGGCAGTGGGCAGATATTTTTCCAGCTCCTCGGAATTGAGTATGAACAGCTTGTCCAGCGAATCAAATCCGCCGGAGGAATAGTATCTGGGATTGCGCAGGTTTCGAACCAGCGAGGACATGAGCGTTTTCTGCTCTTTGGGCGAAAAGGCTTCCTTCAGGAATGAATCGTTCAGCCATGCGCGCAGCGAACACTCCTTCCACGAGGTGTCGGTGAGCACGTCGTTGTAAGGCTGTTTGGCAATCACTTTTTCAGAAATTAAAAGGCGCATTTTGCCGCGCTCGTCGGCAACCTTCCAGCGCAGCGCCTCGCCCTTCCACGCTCCATATTCCACCGTTTCGCCAATTTGAAAGCGCTCGAGCTGGCGGCACTTTTCCAAATAATCAGCGGCGTTTTTGTAGTCGCCCAGCGCTTCGAAAGCGGCGAGCGCCTCCGGCAATTGGCGGTGAATGTATAGAGATTTGGCTTCCTTATATTGCGCCTCGCGCGCGTCGTTTTGAATGGAAATATTGCCCATGGCAGTTGCTCCTTTGCGATTTCTATGGCATTATCATACACCCAAATTTGCTCGATTGCAACGCCGCGAGCCACATGCTTTTTCGATGTTTAGCCATCTGTTTTTTAGATGACAAAATGGATAGAATGTGCTATACTGGCGGTGTGAAGCGAGTATAGGAGGGCAAGACGATATGACGATACAGAACCTGCGCTATATATTGGAGGTGGCTCGTTTCGGTTCCATTTCGCGGGCGGCGCAGGCGCTGTTCATCGCCCAATCCGCCGTGTCCTCCGCTATACGCGATACGGAAGAGGAGCTCGGCGTGCGCCTGTTTAACCGTACCAATCGGGGCGTTACGCTCACTCCGCAGGGGCGTGACTGCGTGAAATACGCGCAGGAGATTATTGAGCGAACCGACTTTTTGCGCGATCATTTTCGGGCGAGAAGCGCGATCGGTTTTTCCGTGTCCACCCAGCACCTGCCGTTCGCCGTGCGCGCGTTTGACGAACTGCTGCGCGAGGAGCCCGCGCAGAAAGGGGAATACGCTATACGCGAAAAGGAGGCTTTCGCCATTTTGCGCGACGTCACGTCGGGCTTGAGCGAGCTGGGCGTGGTGGCATTGGAGCCGGAGCAGCTGAATATTGTGCTGCGGCGTTTCGAAGAGGAAGGCGTGCGCTATGCGGAAATTTCACGCCTTACGCCGCACATATTCCTGCGTTCCAGTCATCCGTTGGCGGAAAAAACGTGTGTGACCTATGAAGATTTAACGCCTTATCCCTTTGTAACCTACGATCAGGAGGAAACGCCGGGCTATCTCTCCGAGGAGAGCCTGTTTTACGCGCCGTTTGAATACAATATACACGTATGCGACCGTGCGACGAAAATGTCGCTGCTGCGCAGTACGGAAGCATTTTCCATCGGCGTGGATTTGCCCAACTTTAACGGCGATGTGTACTTCCGGCGCGGCGCGGCGGAGCTGACGGCAATTCCCTTTGGCGATCCGCCGGTACCGCTCTCCGTGGGGCTGCTTATGCCAATCGATCACCGCTTGAGCCCGATGGGCGAGAAGTATGTGGCGCTGCTGAAAAAACATATTGAGGCGTTGCGCCTGCCGACGGTTGCGATTCATGAAAGCGTGGATGCGTG
>JAFUAR010000262.1 GCA_017460585.1 Clostridia bacterium | reverse complement strand
GGGCATAGTTCCGGTCGAGCGAAAACGATGTGCCCCGACGCCGGTAATGACGCGCGCCTGATCGCACACATAATCCGGATAATGCATGGCGATGAGTCTGCGCGCCACCAAATCGTACAATTTGCCTTCGTCCGAACTCAGTGCGGACAGGTTCGCCCGCTTCTCCGTGGGCACGATGGCGTGATGATCGCTGATCTTGCCGTTATCATAAAACCGTTTGGAATACGCGTTTGGGTTCAGTCGCTCATCCTGCACCAAAGCGGCATAGGGCTCCGGCAGCGTGCGCAGCACCTTGGCAACCTTGGGACGCATATCGTCCGGCAGGTAGCGGCTGTCGGTTCTTGGGTAGGTGAGCAGCTTGTGCGTCTCGTACAATGCCTGCGCCAGCTTGAGCGTTTTATCGGCGGAAAAGCCGAATTTACGGTTCGCCTCGCGCTGCAGGCTGGTCAAATCGAACAGCTGCGGCGGCGCAAAGCGCTTGCGCTCGGTTGTGCTCTCCAACACCTCTGCGGGTTTGCCCTTTACTTCCGCGCGCACCCGTTCGGCTTGCGATAAATCCATAATGCGGGTATCGGTTCGCTTTTTCGGATCGCCCTTCTCCTCCTCTGCGTTTGGAGTGGGATTGGGGTTGATCCAAAGTCCGGAATAGTCGCCGAAATTGGCGTTGAGTTCCCAATAATCCTGCGGCACGAACGCCTCGATTTCGCGGTCGCGTTTTACGATCAGACTCAGCGTAGGCGTTTGCACGCGCCCGATGGAGAGGTGCGCATCGTAACGCAGGCTGAATGCGCGGGAGGCGTTCATTCCCACCAGCCAATCCGCCTCGCTGCGGCAGCGCGCGCTGTCATACAGCGCGTCGTACTCGCGCGCGGGCTTGAGCTGAGAAAATCCCTGTTGAATGGCGGCATCCGTCATAGAGGAAATCCACAGCCGCTCCACAGGCTTTGTGCACCCCGCCATGCGATAGATATAGCGGAATATGAGTTCGCCCTCGCGCGCGCTATCTGTAGCGCATATGATTGAATCGATCTTTGAGCTGTTCATCAGCTTTTCGATCACCAGATACTGATCCCGCGTGGCGGGCAATACCTTGAGCGGTATATTAGAGGGCAGCATAGGCAGGTCGCCAAACCGCCATTTTTGCCACTGCGCGTTGACCTCGCCCGGCTCCTGCAGGGCGACCAGATGTCCCACCGCCCAAGTGACCACATAATCCCCGCCGTAGAGATAGCCCTTGCCCTGCGTTTTAACGCCCAGCACGCGGGCGATATCGCGCCCCACCGAAGGCTTTTCGGCGACGATCAGCTTCTTCATGCCGAATCTCCGCCGCGCACAATTTCGTACAGCTCCATATCGCGCAGTCCCAAATTGTTTTGCGCGCTCTTTTCGCGCCGCCCGACGTAGCGCATACCCGCCTTCTGCATCACTCTGCCGGATTTGAGATTTTCCGAATCGTGCTTTGCGATTACGCGCTTCACCTCAAAGGTGTGAAACAGCGTGTCGATTAGCGCGCTCGCCGCTTCGGGCATCAATCCCCCGCCCCAATACGCGCGGCTCAGGCAGTAGCCGATTTCAACGGTTTGAGTTTCTGCATTTGCGGAAACCACGCTGATTGACCCGATCGCCTCGTTCGTATCGCGCAAGGCGACGCACCAAGAGGGATCCTTCTGTTCGATCCATAATGCGAGCAGAGTGCGGGTTACCTCCTCGCTCGCGTGCGTGGGCCAAGTAAGGTAGCGCGTAACCTCCGGATCGGACGCCCAGTTTTGATACATTGCGGGCGCGTCGCTCAGTTCAAACGGACGCAGACACAGCCGCTCAGTATTGATGATGATAGGTTCAATCTTCTTCATGGGGTTCCTCCCGTTTGGCGCGGTGCAGTTCAAGGCGCACCATTCCGTGTTCATTCAGCGTTTCCCGATAGCCCGCGGTCAAGAACATACGAATCGCGTTTTCGCGCCCCTGCGGCAAATCGACGAACAGCGCGTCGATATCTGGGCTCTCGAACGCGTGCGCGGTCAGCAGACGCAAGCCTTCCGTACCCACGCCGCGTCCGCGATGCCTGTGTTCCACAATAATGCCCACGCCGGTCATATCGGCTTCCATATCGTAATAATAGCACGCTTCGCCCAGAAATTGCCCGGTTTCCACGCTTTGCAAATAGGCGCTGTAGCGCGAAGGCTCGCGCCAGAGCCACACATCGCGCCAATAGCGCCAGTCGCCTATGGGAAAATCGATACAGCCCGTCGCCGCGTCGTAGCCCGGCGCGTCGTAGGGCTGACCGGCGTTGTAGCTCATGGTTTCGGGCTGACGGAGCAATCCCTGTCGATATTCCATTTCCCGCAAGGAGGGCGTGTGCAGTCGAAGCTCCGGTTTCATTCCATCACCTGCAGGAGCATACATTTCAGATATTTGGTTTCAATCGCTTGCGGCAATAACGGGTGATCTTTGCCCTGCGTGCGGAATTCGATGAGCCGCACGCGCTTCTTCGCGTCGCGCGCCGCCTGATTCACGATATCCTGAAACGCATCCGGCAATACGTGCTGGCTGCACGAGCAGGTTACTAGAAATCCGCCCGGACGCACCAGCTTGAGCCCGCGCAGGTTGATTTCCTTATAACCGCGCAGCGCGCTCGGCAGCGCCGCCTTGTTCTTGGTAAAAGCGGGCGGGTCGAGTATGACCAAATCGAATTGCTCGCCGGAATCCGTGAGCTCGCGCAGGTGATCGAAGCAATTGTGCGCCTCGAAGCTTACCCGATCCAAACGGTTGATCCGCGCGTTCTCCCGCGCCACGTCGAGCGCTTCCTCGGAAATATCCACGCCGAGCACGGAATCGGCCCCGTATTTCGCCGCATGGAGCGAAAACGAACCGTTGTGGCAGAAGCAGTCCAGCACCTTTGCCCCCTTGCAAAAAGGCGCGATGGCGGCGCGATTTTCCTTCTGATCCAAAAAGAAGCCCGTCTTCTGCCCGTGCATGACATCGACCAAAAAGTGAATGCCATTTTCCACCATGTCCACGCGATCCGGCACTTCGCCGCGCAGCAGCCCCGTGGTCTGTTCCAGCCCCTCCAACCGCCGCACAGGCACATCCGAGCGCTCGTAAATGCCGTCCGGCTGTACAATTTCCATGAGTAAATCGCACAGCATGGGCTTAATGCGCTCGATACCCAGCGAAAGCGACTGCAGCACCAGCGTGTTCGCAAACTTATCTACGACCAATCCGGGCAGAAAGTCGGATTCGGAGTAGATCAAACGACAGCTCATGGGATCGCAGAGCAGCTTGCGGTATTCCCACGCGTCGCGAATGCGTCTTGCAAAAAAGTCGCGGTCGCAGGGTTCGTCGTTTCGGGTCAATATGCGCAGGCTGATTTGCGAAGCGGGGTTGTAAAATCCCCTGCCGATCCATTTGCCGCGAAAATCGTGCACGTCTACAATATCGCCGTTTTCAAACGCGCCGACCACGTTTTCTATTTCCGAAGCGTATATCCACGGATGTCCCGCGCGCACGCGGGTTTCTCTGGTTTTGCGCAGCTGTACCACCGCCGCCATATCTTCCATCCTCCTAAGACAATTCGTTCATAAGTGTTTGCAGCTCTCGAGCCGTCAGCGCGCGCCATTCGCCTGGTTTCATTTTGCCGATGCGCAGGTTCATAATGCGCACGCGGCGCAGCGCCTGCACTCGATAGCCCAATGCCTCGCACATACGGCGGATCTGCCGGTTCAAGCCCTGCGTAAGAATAATATTAAACGAACGCTCGCCGGTTTGGCGCACCTTGCAGGGCAGCGTAACGCGATCCAATATAGGCACGCCCGCGGACATTCGCCGTATGAATTCCGGGGTAACGGGTTTATCCACCGAAACCTCGTATTCCTTTTCGTGCCCGCCCGCGGCGCGCAGCATACGATTCACAATGTCGCCGTCGCTGGTGAGAAGCAGCAATCCCTCGGAATCTTTATCCAGCCGACCGACGGGATACACGCGCGTGGGATAGCCCACGTAATCCACCACATTCATAGGTTCGCGCGGATCGGCGGTACACACAATGCCCTTTGGCTTATACAAAAGCAGATATACCTTCTCTCCCGCGCCGTTCAGCGGTTGTCCATCCACCGCCACGCGCATATCCGGCAGCACCTGATCGCCCAACACGCCCACTCGACCGTTCAAGGTCACGCGCCCTTCCGCGATCAGCCGATCCGCCTCTCGACGCGAACAATAGCCCGAATCCGCCAAATATTTATTCAAACGCCTTCCGCGCTGTTCCATATCGTCCTCCCGCGCTAAATATAATCGCGCCAGTCCCCCTTCGGCTGCTCGGCGGTTAGGCTGCCTTCCGATTGGAGCCCCGCAAAATTGAGCTGCCGCAGCGCCTCGTACAGCACGATGGCGACGGAATTGCTCAAGTTCAGCGAACGCGCCTCGGCGCGCATGGGAATGCGAATACAGCGCTCGTAGTGCTCCGCCAGCAGCTTTTCCGGAAGTCCCCGCGTTTCGGGACCGAACACCAAAAAATCATCCGTCCCATACGCCGCTTCGCAGTAGCTGCGCGGCGCCTTTGTGGATGCGTAGCGAAGATTTGCCCGAGGATACTGCTTGAGAAACGCCTCCCAGTTTGGATGCACCTCGTAGCGCATCAAATGCCAGTAATCCAAGCCTGCGCGCTTGAGATATTTATCCGAAAGCTCGAACCCCAACGGCTCGATCAGGTGCAGCATCGCCCCCGTCGCGGCGCAGGTGCGGGCAATATTGCCCGTATTTTGAGGAATTTCCGGCTCATACAATACGATGTGCAGCATGAATGATCTCCTTTGATTCGGCAATGGCTTCCAGAATTTCCGCCTCGCCATCCTGCTCGCAGTCGCGCGCGACGAGCGATGCCACGCGCTTCAGCTGCGGTATTGCGTTGCCCATCGCCACAGCGCAGCCCGCCGCCTCCAGCAAGGTCTGGTCGTTCAGGTTATCGCCAAACGCGGCGCATTGCTCGCGCGAAAGTCCGCGCTCTTGCAACAGCCAGCGCAGCGCCGTGCCCTTTCCGCTCTCCAGCCCCATGATCTCGATATTGGTGTGATACGCGCTGGTCACGGAATAGCCCTCGCGTTCCAGCTCCCCCTTGAGGCGGGCGAGCGTTTCCGGATCGTCGCCATAGGCTTCCAGCTTGTATACGTCCTCCAATCCAAAACGCTCGAACTGTGAAACGTCGTCGTTGACCATGCGGTATTCCCCGCCCAGATAATCACCCAATCCCTTCGGCGGCGTGTGATACGCCCGCGTATTGACGCGATACCCGGCGTTGCGCACGAACGCGTTGACCATAACCGGCGCCTGACGAAGCAGCCGATACGCCCGCTCCGCCTGCGGGCGCGGCATTACCCATTCCCGCAGTATGTTTCCCGCGATATCCACCACCGCGCCGCCGTTGGCAATAATCATGACCCCCTCGGTCAGGCGCAGCGCGTCGGCGATCACCTTTGCGGATACGTACCAACGCCCGCTGGCGATTACATAATCAATCCCCCGCGCCTTGCAGGCGTGTACCGCCGCTATGGTGCGCTCGGATATGACGCCGCCGCGCGGCAGTATGGTACCGTCCACATCCGAGGCGATCAATCGAATATCCATAAAAAGTATTAGTCCTCCCACCACGGGGGATTCGGCGCGGAAAAACGCCGCCCCTGATCAGCGCGCCAAAGCGCGTCCTCGTGAATTGTCATTTCGCTGCACCAGAGGCGAAGCGGACCGGAATGCTCTGCGTTGAAGCGGCGGTCACCGTAAGCGTCGTCGCCCAATATAGGATGTCCCAGCGCCGCCAAATGCGCCCTGAGCTGATGCGTGCGACCGGTCACGGGCTCCAGCAGCACGCGGGCGATGCCATGATTCTGCGAAAGCACCCTGCAACGGGTCTCGATGCTCTTCGCTCCCCTCGCCTCCCGCTGCAATATTTGCACACGCGCGCGCGCCGCGTCCTTGACAAGCCACGCGCGCGCGGTGAATGCATCGCGATCAAATTCGCCCCGTACAACGGCAAGATAGCGCTTATCCAGCGCGTGCCGCCGAAACACCTCTTCGGCGCATTTTTCGGTTTCCTCATCCAGCGCTACCAGCACGAGCCCGCCGGTTGCCGCGTCCAGACGATGGCAAAGCCGCGCGTTCGCATTGAGCAGACGCGCGCGCGCCAGCAGGGTATCCGCGCCGATACCGTCGCGGTCCACGTCTACGGGCAATCCCTGCGGCTTGACGCACGCCAGCAGGTGCGCGTCTCTGTACGTGTATTCCGGCGGACACGGCGCGTATCTTTCCGGAAGGTAAATATCGATCCGGTCGCCTCCGCGCACGGCATCATTCGCGCCCATCCGAACCCCCGCGCGCTTTACATCGCGCCGCTTCAATACATCTCGCAGCGCGTGCCCGGGCAGCATGGGAAAGGCGCGGCGCAGGTAGCGCTCCAGCGGCATATTGTTCACGCCGTTTGGCACGATATGCGCAATCATATTCGCTCATTCCCTTCCGCGCAACGGTACGCCCCTATCATACGCCGAAGGCGTTGTTTGCGCAAGGCGTTTCGCGTTATGTTCCCAAAGAAACTTGACCGGATCGATCGCTTACGAATTAACGTTACTGTTCCGCGTCCTCGCGGCGTACACGCCGCCGCTGCGGATTAACGTCGGGGGGTGCGACCCCCGACATCCCCCATAGGGTGAATGGTCACGAATTAACAGGAAATTATGAGAAACAACACTTTCGAACATTGATTGAGCAGCCTTAAAACGCTATAATAACCGCCGATTCAAATAATTCCGAGAAAGGATAAAGCTTGCCTATGAAACTGGCATTTGGCAAAGGACGCGCTTCCTCCCTGCAATGGCTGTATCGCGAG
>JAFUAR010000261.1 GCA_017460585.1 Clostridia bacterium | reverse complement strand
CGCCGGAATTCGAAAGTGCGAAAATTGCGACGCTCGCCAGCATATTCGTATCTCCAGAGTTGAATGCGAGCGATATGGAAACGCTGTTTTGCCAATGCCGGCAGGCGGGCAAGTTCGTGTGCGCGGATATGACTCGACCGAAGCGCGGCGAGACGCTTAGCGAGCTGAAAGGCGCGCTGCGTCATTTGGACTGGTTGTTTCCAAACGCTTCGGAAGCGTGTGCCGTCACAGGCTGTAGCGAAGCAACGGACGCTGCGAACGCGCTGTTGAACGCGGGCGTAAAGCACGTCGCCATGAAGCTTGGAGGGTCGGGTTGCCTTATTGCGTCTCAACAGGGAATGTGGCGGATGCCCGCCGTGTCGGGGGTTCGTGCAATCGATACTACGGGCGCGGGCGACACGTTTGCCGCCGCGTTTCAGGCGGCGTTGTTGGAGGGCGGAGATGAAGCCGAGTGCGCAGCGTTTGCCAACGCCGCGGCTTCACTTTGCGTAGAGGCGGTGGGCGCGACCGGCGCGGCGATGAATCGCGACCGCATTTGTAAGCGCGCGGCAGACATTCTGCGCATATGGAATGGAAAACGTATAGGGTAAGGTGCGGCAATGAAGCAGCGAAGGTATAAATCGGATTATCGCTTGGAAGATCGAACGCCCGTTTATCAGGGAAAGTGGTATATTGCCCCGCGGCGCTCGGCGCTTCCGCTCGGCGCGATTACGCTAATGGTATGGGCGCTTGCCTTTTTATACCTGAAAACAGGCGCAGGCACTACGCGGTTCATGCCCGCGCTGCTGCCTGCGTTGATCGCGCTCATTCCACTGTTTTATCAATCTATGGGCGTGGCTGCGCTGGCGCGGCTTCCAAAGCGGGCGACGCGCGGACAGGTTGAAAACAGCGCGGGTAGAACGGTACGCGGCGCGCTGGGCGCCTGCGTGTTTCTGCTGATGGGTTCGGTTGGCTGTGGAATTTATTGTTTTATCAACCGCGCGTGGAGCGCCGAGTGGTACTCTTGCGCTCTGCTGCTGGCGGCGGGTGCGCTGAATGTGTGGGTGTTTCAAAAGGCGCGCGGGCGGTATCGCGAAATTCGCGCAGCGGAGTAGCTTTTTTATAGAAAACGCCTATGTGAAACGATAGGCACGCCGTATTGGACAAAAGGGAACCCTATGGCTATAATGAAAACCACGCGGAGGGAATGAACCCACGCGGATCAGCGATTTCGAGGGAGGCAAGGGGAATGCTGACCATTATGCGCCTTTGTATGCGCCGCCGTTACGCGTGCCGATAATAAAGCCAGCGCGGCGTTGTGCCGTTTGGCAGTTTCGGCGCACGGCGAATGACTTCGCATGAGTGCGCTTTTTCTTTGCCCCGAAACCGGAAGAGAAACGGAGTGGGAGTATGGCTGAACCCTGTGTACGAAACGGAACCACCCTGACGGATGCGCAGCTTCAAAAAATACGAGAAGCTGTGAAGGATATTCGCTACGGCACCGTTACGCTGGTGATTCAGGATGGACGGCTCATTCAGATTGACCGCAGCGAAAAAATACGGCTAAAAACAGAACAATAATTCAAACTGACCGGAAAAACCGGAGGTTTTGCAGGCTGGGCGCAGTATTGTGCTTTGCGGCAAAACCTCTTTTGCTTTTTTAAGGAGGGGAAACGCATTGTCCAAGGTGAATCTCGCGCTTCCAAGCGTTCAAATTCGAGAAATTCGCATTAATTCCATTACGGGCTATTATGGCGACGCGGAATCGCTGGTGGCGGAATCCTCCTGCGGGTTAAAGGATCGCAATCGCTCCTTTTCGCAGTGTCTGGGCTGTTCCATTACCAAGGCGGCGTGTATGACCATACTCATTCAGGATGGCGCGGTCATTACGCACGGTCCCATCGGCTGTTCCTCGTGTCTTACAGAATATGCCTTTACCTATAAAGTAAACGGCGGCGAGCGCGGCGTGGAGCACCCTACGCAGCGCAAGATTTTTTCGACCAATCTTCAGGAGCGCGATACCGTGTATGGCGGCGCGCAAAAGCTGTCGCACGCCATTCGCGAGGTATATGAGCGCACGCACGCC
This sequence comes from Clostridia bacterium, assembly GCA_017460585.1. GTDB lineage: Bacteria > Bacillota > Clostridia > Christensenellales > Aristaeellaceae > Faecivicinus. Next base: position 2,514 of record JAFUAR010000261.1, on the reverse strand, counting down.
AACGCCATATTCGTGCTGACCACCTGTGCGGCGGGGATTATCGGCGACGATGTAGAGAGCGTGTGCAACGAAGCGGAGGAGGAAATCGGCGTTCCCGTGGTCGCGATCTTCTGCGAGGGATTCAAATCCAAAATTTGGACCACGGGATTCGACGCGGCATACCATGGCATTGCGCGCAAACTGATCGCTCCGGCGGAGCGCCGCCGCGAGGATATGATTAATGTGATCAACTTCTGGGGGAGCGATATGTTCAGCGAATGGTTCGCCCCCTTTGGCGCAAAGCCCAATTATATCACCCCTTATTCTACTACGAATACGCTTCGCCATTCCAGCGAGGCGGCGCTTACCGTGCAAGCGTGCTCTACCTTGGGCAGCTATCTGGGCGCGGCGCTGGAGCAGGAGTTTGGCGTGCCGGAATTGCCTTCCGCGCCGCCCTACGGTATTGAACAGACCGATCGATGGTTCCGCGCCATCGGAAAGGCGCTGGGCAAGGAGGAGATTGCTGAGCGCGTCATCGCGGAAAAGCGCAAGGAATACCTGCCCAAAATTGAGGCGCTGCGCGAAAAGCTCGCCGGTAAGACCGCTTATGTAACCGCAGGCGCGGCGCACGGACACGCGCTGCTGGATATACTGGGCGAGCTGGGCATTGAAGCCCGCGGCGCGTCCATATTTCACCATGACGCCAAGTTTGATTCTGAGCGTCCCGAAAACGATCAGCTCGCCCAGCGCGTGCGCGATTACGGGAATGTGCAGAATTTCAATGTGTGCAATAAGCAGGAATTCGAGCTGGACAACGCGCTGCACCGCATACGTCCAGACGTGCTTTTGGCGCGCCACGGCGGCATGACTACTTGGGGCGCGAAGTTCGGCATTCCAAGCCTGCTCATTGGCGACGAACACTACGGCATGGGCTACGAGGGCATTGTGAAGTATGGCGAGCGCATTCTCGAGGTCATGGAGAACGATGAGTTTGTGAAAAATTTGGAAAAACATGCCGTGAATCCATATACCCGTTGGTGGCTGGAACAGGAGCCGGATTACTTCCTCCAGAAGGGAGGCGCGGGGAAGTGAGCAATTTTACAGGGATCATTGAACAGGAACGCTATACCTGCGCCATAGGCGCGCTGCAAACGGTGGTCGCCATACCCAAAGCGGTACCCATACTGCATTCGGGTCCGGGCTGTGGCGAGATGATTGCGGGCTTCTTTGAGCGCAGCACCGGTTACGCGGGCGGCAGCACCTCGCCCTGCACCAACTTTTCCGAAAAGGAAGTGGTGTTCGGCGGCATTGATCGCCTGCGGCAGATCGTCAAAAACACTTATCGCGTGTTAGATACGGATCTGCAGGTCATTATGAGCGGATGCACCGGCGGCATCGTGGGCGACGATATTGAAAGCCTCGCGCAGGAATTTGCGGACGAGGGCAAGCCCATCGTCGCGGTAGATACGCCCGGCTTTAAAGCGAATAATTTGGAAGGGCACAGCATCGTGGTCAATGCGATTATCGATCAATATGTGTCGCTCTTTGAAGAGGAAAACGAGTCGCGCAGCGAGATCGGTACGGTCAATTTGCTGGCGAGCATACCCTATCAGGATCCGTTTTGGAAGGGCAATTTGCGCGAGTACAAGCGGCTGCTGGAGGGCATTGGTCTCAAGGTCAACGTACTGTTCGGTCCCGAAAGCGGCGGCGTGACGGAGTGGCAGCGCATACCGCGCGCGGGCTTTAATATACTGATTTCGCCTTGGTATGGAAAGCCGATCGCCGATCACCTGAAGGTGAAGTATGGTCAGCCCTATGTATGGTTCCACCGTCCGCCCATTGGGGCGAACCAAACGGAGGAATTCCTCAATCAGGTGCTGGAATTCGCGCTGAATCAGGGCGTGCAGATCAATGTGGACGCCGCGGCGGCGTTTATTCAGCATGAATCCGATTCCTATTACGAGGAGATTGATTCGCTGGCAAGCTTCCTGCTGGAATTCCGCTACGGGCTTCCGAACCATGTGCACATATTGCACGATGCGGGCTATACGGCTTCTCTTGCGCGTTTTTTGCTGCATGAGGTGGGCATTGTGCCCAAGGAGCTGTTTATCACAGACAATACGCCGGATAGATTTCACGCGGAGATTCGCGCGGACATTGCATCCATCAGTGAAAAACGCGATATTCCCGTATTCTTTGAACCGGATGCGGGCAAGGCGCAGGATATGCTGCGCGGCATTAACCATTCGGGTCGAGGGCTGATCATCGGCGCGGGCTGGGATCGCGATCTGGCGCAGGAAAAGGGGTGCGATTTCCTCTCCGCGGCGCTGTCCTCTTCTTATCGACTGCACCTTACGACCAACTACGTGGGCTTTACCGGTGGGCTGCGCGTCATTGAAGATATTTATAATGGCGTGCTCTCTACCTATGGACAGGAGGCTCGGTCGTGAGCGCGCGGGTGGGTATCGCCAGTATCGACGGGGCGTATATTGACCAGCATTTTGGTTCGGCGCGCTACTGGCAGATTTACGATTT
>JAFUAR010000260.1 GCA_017460585.1 Clostridia bacterium | reverse complement strand
GCTATTCAAAAAGCGCCGAAGCGCATTATTCTTCCTAACCGTAGTGTGGATTGGTCTGGGCATCGCCGCGCGCGAGGTGGTGAAGGCGCGTACTCAGCCCTTTACCTCCATGGATATACTGGTGATCAAGGACGCGATCACGCTGACCACCGTATACTACACATGGCCGCAAATCATCGCCATGTACGGCGGAATATTCCTTGCGGTAGTGCTGGTGATATGGGTGCTCACACGCCTGCCGCGCCAGCGCAGAGTACACTACTGGCGCAGCGGCTCGATTGTAGCGGGGCTGGTGCTGGTATGCGTCGCCATAGGCTCTACTGGTATTTCTGAAGGCTGGTTCCCCAAATATTACGATAATCTGGTGAGCGCGTACAACCAATACGGCTTTGCGACCTGCTTTATGTTCACCTTTGGCAATCGCGGCGTCAAGGCGCCTTCTGAGTATTCCGAGGAAACCGTAACCGATATTGTGGACGAGGTGGACGCGGACGCGACGCTCTCCCCCGCCGCCACCATTTCTCCCGGGCGGCACGTATTTTCGGATGCGGATGATCTGGCGCACCCGAACATTATCGTGCTGCAATTGGAGTCTCTGTTTGACGTAAACACCATTATCGGCGCGAAGTACTCCACGGATCCCACGCCCAACTTCAATACCCTTGCCAAGAACTTCGCCAGCGGCGAATTGTACGTACCCTCTGTGGGCGGCGGCACCGCAAATGTAGAATTTGAAGTGCTTACCGGCATGAATTTGGACTTCTTCGGCGTGGGCGAATACCCCTACAATACCTTCCTGCAGACCGATACCTGCGAAACCATCGCCTATGATCTGCTCAACCAAAACTACGCCACCACCGCCATGCACAACCACACCGCCACCTTCTACAGCCGCAATTTGGTATACGCCAATATGGGCTTTGAACACTTCGTATCGCTGGAATATATGCCCTATGTAACCTATACCGACGTGGGCTGGTGCGAAGATATCATTATGGCGGATGAAATAATGAAGGCGCTGCGCGCATCGCAGGGACAGCGCGACTTCATTATGGGCATTACGGTAGAATCCCACGGCAAGTATGACGAGGAATATACCTATACCGAGGGCGACCCCGTAATACTAGAATTCCCCGAGGAGCTCAACGTAGCGCGCTTTTCCAATTACCTGCACCTCATTCACGAGTGCGATAAGTTCGTGGGCAAGTTGATTAAGGATTTGGAAAACTACGAGGAGCCCACCATAGTGGTGCTCTACGGCGATCACCTGCCCGGGCTTGACCTGACCGACGAGCTGCTCACCACCAACAACCTATACGCCAGCCGCTACGTGGTGTGGAACAACTACGGCGCAAAGCTGGAAGCGCCCAATCTGCAGGCATACCGCATGGGAGCGAATCTGTTGAAGCAGCTGGGCATTTCCGGCGGGGTATTGACCAAGTTTCACCAGTCCGCTGCCGTCGACGCGGAAAACGACCCTGACTTTCTGGAAAAGCTGCAGGTGCTAGAATACGACCTGACCGGCGGCAACCGCACCGGTTATGAAAATGGTGAAAACCCCTACCAGCCCACCGATTTAATGATGGGCACGCTGCCCATCTCCATCACCAGCGTATCCACCCAGTATGGGCGCGTATTGGTAAACGGTCAAAATTTCACCGAGGCATCCGTTATTCTTTTAGACGGCGTGAGTTATCCCACGGCGTTCATCAACACCGCGCAGCTCGTCGCCATTGTGCCGCGCGGAACCCCCATTGGCGAGGTTACGGTCGCTCAGATCGCTCCCGACGGCACGGAACTAAGCCGAACCAGAGAATTCGTGGTGGGATAATAATTCTTCTCCATCCGTTTTAGGGGGCTGTGAAGCAAAAGCGTTTCAAAAACGCTTGCGCTTCACAGCCCCATTGTATATTAACCTTCTTTTTCGATTCTGCGAATCACCGCATAGTCCGCGATGCGCCGCAGTACCTTTTCCTCAATTACGCTGCGCGCAAGTCGGTTTGCCATCGCCTCGTCGTAATAGGGAGTAATATCCTCCAAGCTCATGCCGTTTTCCTCACACAGGCGGCTGAGCTGGGCGGCGACGTCCTCCTCCGTCGCTTCGATTTGCTCTGCTCTTGCAATTTCGGCGACGATTTGCTGCCGAATGACGTTCTTACGGGCATTGGGCTCGAACTCTTGCCGCAGCTGCGCCTCGGTCTTGCCCATGAATTGACAGTACTGCTCCAGCGTAAGCCGCTGTTTGGAGAGCTCGTTTTGCAAATTGCGCATTTCAATATCCAGCGCGCGCTCCAGCTGCTCCGGCTCTACCTCGCCCTGCCAGCGCTCTACGAGCGCGTCCATGAAGCGATTCTTCATATCCTCGTCGCTGGCTCGGTCGGCATAGCGCTGCATACGCTCGGCGAGCTTCGCCTTCCACACATCGAAGCGTTCCTCGCCGCCCACCTCCTTGGCGAAGGTATCGTCCGGAGCATAGGGGGCGTATACGCGAATCTGGCGTATGGTGGTATCAAACACCGCTTTTCTGCCCGCCAGTTCAGTCACCGGATAGCCCACCGGAAACGTAACCCGCACCTGCATCCTTTCGCCCGCGCGATGTCCCACCAGTTGCTCCTCGAAGCCCGCGATATACGCGCCGCCGCCCAGCACCAGCGGTTGATCCTCCGCGCTGCCGCCTTCAAAGGGCACGCCGTCTACGGTACCCGTGTAAGAAATGACCACCTCGTCGTCCAGCTGTGCGGGACGATCGGTAATGGGAATCATTCGCTTATTTTGCTCCAACAAACGGTCGATTTGCCGATTGACCGCCTGTTCCGTAATGGTGATATGCTCGTAATCCGCGTGCAAGCCCTTATATTCCAGCATAATGAATCTCCTTGAAAATGCTACCGTTATTATAGCTTTTCTAAGCGCAATTGTAAAGCAAAACGCGGCGCGAAAACTGAGCTTCGCACCGCGCATATTGTTACCATTCAGGGGTGTCGGGGGTCGCAACCCCCGACGTTCAATCCGCAGCGGCGGCGTGTACGCCGCGAGGACGCAGACCAAGTGTCCGCTTCCTTGCAGGTTTTGCGCCCGGAAACCGCGTAGCGGTTTCAGCAAAACCTGAGGAGGTGGCAAGGTTGAAAACCCGAAAGGGTTTTCAAGTTTTGACTTTCAGTCAAAACCGCAGACGGTCGAATTGAAAATTCGAGCGCCGCGCCGCGGGCG
>JAFUAR010000259.1 GCA_017460585.1 Clostridia bacterium | reverse complement strand
TGAAATCGCTACGCGATTTCCGGGCGCAAAACCTGCAAGGAAGCGGACACTTGGTCCGCGTCCTCGCGGCGTACACGCCGCCGCTGCGGATTGAAAGTCGGGGATTGCGATCCCCGACACCCCATGGGTGAATGGTAACTATGTTATGCATATTGATTAAAACGATAACTAATTTACGCTTGACATGAAAAAATCGATTGAATTAAAATATCAAATGGGTGGAATTGTCATTCTGTATTTTTCCACTCAACGTACGATTTCGGCGAACCAGTGCGTTCGATGAAACGTCGCGCGGCATCTCGTTTTCGCTCGTGCGGAAGCGCCAAACCGCGGGAATTGTATTGAGATTTCATTCATTTATTCGGAGAGGAGATGGTCTATTGGTAAATGCAGTGGCGGTCATAGTGACGGCGCTGCTTGCGTTGGCGATTGGCGGCGGTACGGGCTATATGTACCGCAAAAATGCGATGGAAAAGAAGCTTGGTCAAAGCGAAGAAATGGCCAAGAATCTGGTAGAGGAAGCGACGCGGAAGGCGGAAGATCGCAAAAAGGAGATCCTGCTCGAGGCAAAGGAAGAAGTCATTAAGCTGAAATCCGATCTCGACAAGGAAATACGCGATCGTCGCAGTGAGGTATCGCGGCTAGAGCGCAGAGTCAATCAGCGCGAAGAGGCGTTTGATAAGAAGCTGGATAATTTGGAGAGCCGTGAAGAGGCGCTCAACGATAAGTATAAAGAAGCGGAACGTTTAGAGGCGGAAGCGCAGGAAATGCACGCGAGACAGCAATCTGAGCTGGAGCGCATCGCAGGCATGACCTCGGAAGAAGCCAAGAACATATTGATTGATCGCATCCAAAAGGATGCATACCACGACGCGGCGGTCATGGTGCGCGAGATTGAAAGCCACGCGAAGGAAGAGGCGGATAAAAAGGCGCGCAGCCTAATCGCGCTGGCCATTCAGAAATGCGCGGCGGATCACGTGGCGGAAACCACGGTTTCCGTAGTCGCCCTGCCGAACGACGACATGAAGGGTCGCATCATCGGGCGCGAAGGCAGAAATATCCGCACGCTGGAAACCGCTACGGGCGTCGATCTCAACATCGACGACACGCCAGAGGCGGTCATCATATCCGCGTTTGATCCGGTGCGCCGCGAGGTCGCCCGCATTGCGCTGGAGAAGCTGATTATGGATGGGCGCATTCATCCCGCGCGCATCGAGGAAATGGTGGAGAAGGCGCGCAAGGAGGTCGACCAGCAGATTCGCGAAGCCGGCGAGCAGGCGATATTTGATACGAACCTGCACGGCATTCATCCGGAGCTGGTGCGCCTGCTGGGGCGTATGCGCTTTAGAACGAGCTACGGTCAGAATGTGCTGAAGCACTCCGTAGAGGTTAGCCATCTGGCGGGCATTATGGCGGCGGAGCTTGGCGCAGACGTACAGCTTGCAAAGCGCGCGGGTCTGCTGCACGATATTGGTAAGGCGATCGACCACGAGGTTGAAGGTACGCACGTGACCATCGGCGCGGATCTTGCCAAGAAGTTCCACGAGAACGAGCTGGTGATCAACGCCATAGCGGCGCATCATGGCGATGTAGAAACGAAGAGCGTAGAAGCGGTGCTGGTGCAGGCGGCGGACGCGATTTCCGCGGCGAGACCGGGCGCGCGTAGAGAATCGCTCGAGAACTACATTAAGCGTTTGGAGAAGCTGGAATCCATCGCCTATTCGTTTGACGGTGTGGAGACTTGCTACGCGATTCAGTCTGGGCGCGAAGTGCGCATTATCGTAAAACCGGAAGATGTGAACGATGCGGGAACGCTGATCCTCGCCAAGGAAATCGTGAAGCGCATCGAAAAGGAAATGGAGTATCCGGGGCAGATCAAGGTCAACGTCATTCGCGAAACCCGCGCCGTGGATTACGCCAAATAAGGAATATGACATTCCCAGAGCAAAGCTTTGGGAATGTTTTTATCCGCAAAAAACCCCCGCATAACTAAGGCGTATGCGGGGGTGTGCTGAATTCAATTTTCAGCCAATCGCCAGCTCATTCATGCTTTGGATGGACGGGCGCTTTTTATGGCGTAAGCGTTTGTGAATTTCATTATGTCTTTCATAATGGTTCAATCAGTAGCAGTAGCGCATGGTCATGCTGAACACCTTGCCCGAATCATATGCAATGCCGAGTACATATTCGTACTTTCCAAACCAGCGTTCGCTTTCGCCCATGGAGCCGTAAATCTGCCCCTTGACATATACGTCCTGCGAATACTTTCTGCCGTCTACTTCGGTAGTTTCCGTACCGCGGAACTTCCAGCCGCTGTTGAGCAGGGTTTGCTGTGCAGATAAGAACGATTGCGAAATGAACGCGCCGTCTACGCAGTATCTGGGTTCCGTGGTGTTGCTGAATACGAAGGTATTATAATCGCCTTCGAAGGCGAGCCAGAGCTCCGCGTTTTCATACCAAATGAAGTCTCGCCCGCCGTAGCTCGTATCATTTTTGGTGCGCTTCATTCCCAAGCTCTTTCCAGCGGTATCCACATCGAGATTGGCAAACGGCATAATGTCTACGAGCGTGCCCGCGGCGGCGGGTTTTTCCACCTTGAGGCTGATCGAAGCCTTTTTCCCGTTGGCGGTGGTCACGGTAATCTTCGCCGTGCCCGCCTTTACGCCGGTGACCAGCCCCGAGTCGCTTACCGTAGCGACGGAGGTCTTGCTGCTCTTCCACGTATAGGTGGTGCGCGCGGTGGCGGGGGTGAGCGTGGGGGAAAGCTGCGCCGTTTTGCCCACGGCAACCGTGCCGCTAAAGCTCAAGGATACACTGGTGGGCTTGTATGGGTCTACGACTTTTACGGTGAAGGTTGCCTTTTTGCCCGTATCAGTCTTTACGGTGATCTTTGCGCTGCCTTCGCCAACCGCGCGCACCAAACCGTTCTCATCCACCGTGGCGACCTTGGTCTTGCTGCTCTTCCACGTGAGCGTGGTGATCGCCGTAGAAGGCGTGAGCACAGGCGCGAGCTGCAGCGTGTCGGCAACGTTCATGTTGCCGGAGGCGGAAGCGAAGGAGATGGCGGTCGCCTTGTAGGGGTTGATTACTTGAATGGTGACGGAGCCCTTTTTCTTGTTGGCGGCGGTGGCGGTAATCTTTGCCTTGCCTTCCTTGAGCGCGGTGACGAGCCCGTTCGAATCCACGCTGGCAATTTCGGGCTTGGAGGATTTCCATGTGAACGTGGAAAAGGCGTTTTCGGGAGTCAAGACCAGTTGGAGCAGCTGAGTTTGACCCATATCGAGCTTTACAGTGCCGGAGACCGTAAAGGCGACCTTTTTGGGCGCAACGGCGCTGACGGGCGCTTCAAGCACCACAGGAGCTGCCGCGATGGGAGCGGGCGCGATTGCGCTATCCCAAGCGAGGGATTCGTCTTCTTCCGCACCATTCGGGGCTTCGAAGGAATCATCCGCCTCAGTTGGCGGTAGAATGCCGACGCCTTGGTCCATGTCCTCCGCGCTGGCGAACGCAAAGGCGCATACAATCAATATAAGTGCAAAGAGCGTGCATAGCATTTTTTGAATTCTCATACGTTTACCTCCAATCATTTGTGAAAAGGGAATGGCTCCAACGCCGTTTGGGTTTTGCGGAGCTTACGCGGCAATCAAATCTTAGCGATGCGGGAGATCAGTAGCAGTATCTCACACGAATGTCGAATACCTTTCCGGAATTATATGCAATACCGAGTACGTATTCGTACTTTCCATACCAAAGATTTTTTTCGCTCATGGAGCTAAATATATAACCCTTAACGTATACATCGCTAGAATACTTTTTGCCGTTGCGCTCGATCGTTTCGGTTACTTTATATTTCCAGCCACCCTGAGCCAATGCCTGCTGAGCTTCCGAAGCGGATTGAGTGATATATGCGCCGTTGACGCAGTACTTCGGATTCGATGTATTTGAAAAAGAGAAATCATTGTAATTGCCCTCAAAGCCGAGCCAAAGCTCCGCTTTTTCATATTGTATAAAATCTCGACCGCCGCGGTTGGTTCCATGGTCGGTATTCTTCATGCCGAGCTTCTTGCCCGCATAGTCGGGGTCCTTATCAATATAAGGCGCGATGTCGATGAGCGACCCGACGGAGGTCGTTCCCTCTACCTTTACGCTGACGGATGCCTTCTTTCCGTTGGCGGTGGTCACGGTAATTTTCGCTGTGCCCGCCTTTACGCCAGTAACCAGCCCCGCGCTGCTCACTGTGGCAACGGAGGTTTTGCTGCTTTTCCATGTGTAGGTGGTCTTTGCCGTGGAAGGGGTAAGGGTGGGCGTAAGCTGGGCACTTTTTCCCGCGGTGACCGTGCCGCTAAAGCTCAGGGATACGGCGGTGGGCTTATATGGATCGGATACCTTTATGGTATAGGTCGCCTTTTTGCCGTTGTCGGTCTTTACGGTGATTTTGGCGGTGCCTTCGCTGAGCGCCTTGACCAGACCATTTTGGTCTACCGTGGCGACCTTGGTCTTGCTGCTCGACCACGTGAGCGTAGTGATCGCCGTGGAGGGCGTGAGCACGGGCTTTAACTGCAGCGAGCCCGATACGTTCATATTGCCCGAGGTCGTGCCAAAGGCGATGTACTGCGCCTTGTTGGGATTAATAACCTGAATGGTTACAGACGCCTTTTTCCTGTTGGCGGCGGTAGCGGTAATCTTCGCCTTGCCTTCCTTGAGCGCGGTGACGCGCCCGTTCTGATCTACGCTGGCGATTTCGGGCTTGGACGATTTCCACGTGAACGTAGAGGAAGCGTTCGCGGGCGTCAGCGAAAGCTGCAGCGTTTGCGCGCCGCCCATGGAGAGCTGCACCGTTCCGGAAACGGTGAACGCTACCTTCTTGGGGGCTGCGGTGCTGGCAGGCGCCTGAGTGGCGGGCGCTTTGGTTGCGGGCGCTTGCGTTGCCGGAGCTTGGGTGACCGGCGGCATGGTGATGGGCGGCAGCGTAGTCGTCGCCCCTTGAACCGCGCCGCAGTAGCGGCACTTGCCCGAGCCAAAGGAGTGCGCTTCGCTTTCAGAATACGCGCCGTTGGAATAGTCCACGGAGAGCGTTTCGGCGCAAACGGTGCAGTAAGTGGAGGTTACCAGCACGCCGCGAACGGTATGGGTAGAACCGTTGCCTTCATCGGAGTAGGTGGGGTTGATCAGCACCTGCTCAGTTTTGGTGGTGGGATGAGTGCACTTTGCGGCTTCCGCCTCGCTCGCAGGGACGACGGCATCGATCTCCTCGGCCAATGCGGGAACGGAAAGGGTTAGCAGTAGTAACGCGAGAAGCAGGGACAGTGTCTTTTGAATTCGCATAAAATCAACCTCCCATGGACTGGATTGGATGATATCATTATAGTTGGAAATGGAATTGCTGGCAATACTTTTGCGACAAATGGTAGCAATTGCGGCGTGAATGGAGCGATGGAGCGCGCGTCGCCATCCGATTTGCCGAACAATAAACGCGAAAAAT
>JAFUAR010000258.1 GCA_017460585.1 Clostridia bacterium | reverse complement strand
TCCCGCCGCTTTGAACATACCTTCCACGATATGGTGGCTATTTTCGCCCGCGAGCTGCTGAAAGTGAATCGACGATTCCAACGTTCGAGACATCGCCAGCCAAAACTCCTTGACCAGCTCGGTGTCAAAGGAACCGATCTTCTGCGTAGGTATTTCCATTTTCCAACCCAATACGGCGCGACCGGAGAGATCGACCGCACAGAGAATCAGCGCTTCATCCATTGGAAGCAGCATGGAACCGTAACGGGAAATACCGCGCTTTTCCCCCAATGCGTTTCGGATGGCGGTTCCTAGGGCAATGCCCACGTCTTCTACCGAATGGTGATCGTCGACCCATGTGTCGCCTTTACACTCCACCTTCAGATCGAAGCGACCATGACGAGCGAACAGATCGAGCATATGATCGAGAAAGCCAACCCCCGTATGATTTTCATAAACGCCGCGCCCATCCAGATTGATGTACACACGAATTTGCGTTTCGTTGGTATTGCGCTCCAATTCAAAGGTTCTCACTTTTCCGCCTCCTCGATGATGGTATGAATCGCCCGAATCAACGCGTCCATCTCTGCGTCCGCGCCAATTGTAATGCGCAAATAATCGCGAATACCGTCGCGATTAAACCATCGAACCAGTATGCCCATCTCTTTCAATCGATTGTAGGCGTACTCCCCCGACACGTTTGGCAGCTTTACGAACAAGAAGTTGGCAAGGCTTTCCGTCATATCGCACCCAATCTGACGAAGCTCTCTCTTCGTCCGTTCACGGGTGGCGATAACCTTGCCGCGGCAGCCATCGAAATATTCCCGATCCTCCATCGCCGCGCGCGCCGCCAGAAGCGGCAATCTGCCCAGATTGTACGGATTGAAGGAATAGCGAACCGCCATTAAATCCTGAATGATACCTTGTTGTGCCAAACCAAAACCTATTCTTCCGCCCGCCAGCGAGCGGCTCTTAGAAAAGGTTTGCACTACGAGCAAATTATCATAGCCATCAATCAGGGATATCGCGCTCTGAGCGCCGAAATCCACATATGCCTCGTCTATGAGGACCACATCGTTGGGATGCGCCTGCAATATGCGCTCAATATCGTTTAAAGGCAGCGCTATTCCGGTAGGCGCGTTGGGATTGGCAATGACCACGTTTTCTCCCGAAAGTAGATAGTCGCCAACATCAATGGAAAAATCCTTCTTGAGCGGAACCGCCCGCGCCTTAACCCCAAACAATTCGGCAAACACCGGATAAAAGCCATAACTCACGGCTGGAAACGCAACTCCCTTTTGCCCGCAAAACGCCAAAAACGCAAAGGCGAGGATTTCGTCCGAACCGTTGCCTGCAATCACCTGCGAGGGCTGCAGACCATAATAACGCGCGATCGCACCATACAGGTCGCGCGCGGTGGGATCACTGTAAAGCCGCAAATCGTCAATTTCGCCGGCATTAATCGTCTCCGCCACGCGCGGGCTGGGCGGATAGGGGCTTTCGTTGGTATTGAGCTTAATGTATTTCCGATCTCGAGGCTGTTCGCCCGGGGTATAGGGCTCCAGCGACGCGTAGCGGACATCCATAAAGCGGCTCATGCTTAAACCTCCTTAAAACGACTTTCGATGCTTCGGGCGTGTCCCTCCAGCCCCTCTTGACGGGCAAAACGCGCCACGTGCTGCGCGACCGATTCAAGCGCCTCTTTGGAGTAATAGAGAAAGCTGCTCTTCTTCACGAAGTCGTCTACGGAGAGCGGGCTGGAAAATCGCGCGGTACCGCTGGTAGGTAGCGTATGATTGGGTCCCGCTAGATAGTCGCCCAACGCTTCCGGCACATTGCGCCCCAGAAATATGGAGCCTGCGTTGCGAATAGAATCCAGTATACCGAACGGATCCTCTACACAGAGCTCCAAATGCTCCGGCGCGATGATATTCGAAGCGCGAATCGCTTCGGTAAGGCTGTCGCAAAGTATGATCTTCCCGTTGGTATCTATGCTCGCGCGCGCAATTTCGGCGCGCGGAAGCAGCGGGATTTGTCGTTCCAGCTCCTGCGCGACCTCATCCGCCAAGCGCGAGGAAGTCGTCACCAGCACGGCGGTAGCGAGCTTATCATGTTCGGCCTGAGAGAGTAAATCCGCCGCCACGCAGCGCGCGTCGCACCCTTCGTCCGCCAACACCAGTATTTCACTGGGACCGGCGATCATATCGATGGCGACGAGACCAAACACCTTTCTTTTTGCCGTTTCCACAAAGATATTGCCTGGACCTACCACCTTATCGACTTTCGGCACGCTCTCTGTGCCATAAACAAGCGCCGCGATCGCCTGCGCGCCTCCCATTTTAAATATACGATCTACGCCCGCCACGCGCGCAGCCGCCAATATCGCGTCCGGTACGCTGCCGTCCGGCGCGGGCGGCGTAGCGATTACGAGTTCTGAAACGCCCGCAATCTTGGCGGGAATGGCATCCATCAGTACTGTGCTGGGGTAACGCGCCGTGCCGCCGGGCACATAAAGTCCTACGCGCTCGATGGGCTGATAACGCTGACCCATCACGCTGCCGTGCTCACCCGTAATTACGAAATTTTCGTGCAGCTGGTGCCTATGAAATTCCCATATATGATTCCGCGCGAGCTGCAGCGTTTCCAAAAATGCTGGGTCAATGCGCTCCACCGCCAAATCGAGCTCCGATTTGGAAACCTCTAATTCGCTCAATGTCGCATGGTCAAACCGCTCGGCGTAATCGCGCAGCGCAGAATCTCCGTTTTCGCGCACATTTTCCAATATGGCATCTACCGCCGCGTCTACATCGCGCTCCGCCAGTATGTTCCGACAAAGAATATCGTCCATGGACATTTCACTGAGTTTAAACCTGCGTATCATGCGCCTTCCTCCCCTCGAAGCGCCTTTGAAAGGCGCGTTACCATATCGTCTACTTCGCCTTGTTTGAACTTATAACTCGCCTTGTTGGCGATAAATCGCGCGCTGATGGGAAATATCTCCTCGCGCACGGAAAGGTTGTTCTCCTTCAGCGTCTTACCGCTTTCCACAATATCTACTATGACATCTGAAAGACCCAGCAAAGGCGCGAGCTCAATGCTTCCGTTCAGATGAATAATCTCGATTTCCCGACCAATGCCCGCATAATACCTTTTGGCTATGTTGACAAATTTGGTCGCCACGCGGAGCGTCAGATCAGGCTGTTCCACATAGTCGTTTCTGGCG
>JAFUAR010000257.1 GCA_017460585.1 Clostridia bacterium | reverse complement strand
TGCACAGCCAGACAATGGGTATGGGTCAGAGAATTATCTGGAGATCAATAGCGGAGGGACATGGAATGATTGTCCAAATGATGCAAATGGATATGATGCGTCGCTCTGGGCGAGAGTACGGGGATATATATTGCGCTATGAACCAGTGGGTATAACGGTATCGCCCAGACAAGCGCAATATGCTGCCGGACACAATTTCAGTACGGATGATTTTAAGGTGCTGGTAACCTTTGAAGATGGAGCGACGGTAGAAACGACGGATTATGAAATTAACGTGTCCAATAGTGGAAGCGGAGAAAGGACAGCAATCATACGCTATGGTGACTTGAGTGCGCAATGCAATGTACTGATCGGAAATGTGGTAGAGGGGATTCGGTTCAGTGTGGACAGCGTAACTATGGCGGCAGGCGAACAGCAATCACTGGAAGTAATCTATGAGCCTGCGAACGCCACGCTGACTGCGCTGCAATGGGAGAGCTCGAATGAAGCGGTTGCGACTATCTCAGAGAATGGAATCGTGACAGCGATTGCGAGCGGAAAGGCGATCATTACGGCAAGAACGGTGTACGGCGAAGCGGTGGCGGAATGTGCAGTCACAGTAATAACGCCGGTGAGCTTTAAGGTAACGATAGAGAAAAATATGTGGTCCAAAATCAATACGGAGACGGATTTCGAACGCATATTGCAGTCAATGAAAGCGATCCTAACCTACGACGATGGGTCAACCGCTACGATAACCGATTACCAATGGAAGAACGATTTTTCACCGATGAGCATTCTCAACGGAGAAGAGGAAAAGAAAGTCGGTACGTATATATTCACCTTGACCTACGGCGCATTGGAAGATCGAATGGTAATAACATTTATCGAACCGGTCACTGGGGTATCGATCAACAAGGAACAACTGACGTTAAAGGTTGAAGAAACGGAAACGTTAGTTGCGCAGGTCTATCCTGCGAACGCTACGGTACAATCGGTGCTTTGGGCGAGTGAGAACGAGAATGTAGCGACGGTGAGCAAAAGTGGAGAGATTACCGCAAAAGGAAGAGGAGAGACGAAAATTACAGTAACAACGCTGGACGGAAGCTACAAGGCTGAATGCAAAGTAACCGTGAAAGCAGACGGCATGGACTCCCCGGACTTCATCCTACCGAAGGCGATGAAGCGAATTGAAGAGGAAGCGTTCATGGGAGTGGGAGCATCGGTCATTCAATGCCCCGAAGGATTGACCCGAATCGGCGTTCGAGCGTTTGCCAACTGCCCGAAGCTGCGCCAAATCTACATTCCCGAAAGCTGCACGTATATTGATAAATCGGCGTTCGATGGCTGCAGCGCAACGCTCACAATTTTCGGAAAAGGAGACTCTATTGCGGAAATGTACGCAAGAGCCTATGGAATCAATTTTGAAGAAGTGAATCCATAACGGAAAGCTCTAAGAGCAATCATCGCCTGCACCAAACTTAAAATGGGTGCGGGCGTTTTTTTGTTAATTGAGATAAGATGCAGATTGTAACGATATTGTTAAATATGATTTTGACAAATTGTTATTTTTGTGCGAATGCATTATAATAGTAACGAATCTACAAGGCAAAGCTCTGAATGTACGCGCAGATATGTTAATAACAAATCTGACATCAATTATAAGGCGCCGAAAGCGTTTCAATTTTCGAGGGGAGGGATGCGGATGCAGAATTCAAAACTGACCGCCCGTAAAAAGCAGGAATACCGGCAGGCGTATTTAATGATCGCGCCGGTGGTGTTGGGCAT
>JAFUAR010000256.1 GCA_017460585.1 Clostridia bacterium | reverse complement strand
TGTAGATGCGCTCGGCGCCGGGCGCCTTCTTGGAAGCACGCACGGTACGAATGATATCGCCCGCCTTCTTGCGGCAGATCTCTTCACCCATGAAGTGGTTGGTATCGATCGCGATGAAGAAGTGACCCAGATGATAGGGCACCTTTTCGCCGTTCTCGCCCACGCCGTTGAGCGCCTTGCCGTAGTTGCCATCCTGCAGCACGGAGGAGAGCAGCTCTACGAACATGGCAAAGCCGTAGCCCTTATAGCCGCCCAGCGCTTCGCCGATGCCGCCCAGAGTGGTGAGCGCCGCCGTGCCCTGACGGATGCGCTTGAGCGCTACGCCCGCGTCGCCCTCTACGGGTTCGCCGTCGTCGCCCACGATGGTGCCCGGATGCACGGGCTCGCCGATGCGCTCGTAGTACTCGATTTTGCCGTTCTGGGTAATCGAAGTGGCGCAGTCGAAGTTGAAATCAAACGGCTCGTCGGTGGGAACGCCCAGCGTGAAGGGGTTCGTGCCGAACATACCCTCTACGCCCCAAGTAGGCGCCACGGAGGGACGCGCATTGGTGCCGGTCATGCCGATGCAGCCCTGCTTGGTCGCCATGGAGGTATAGTAGCCCGCGATGCCGTAGTGGCAGGAATTGCGCACAACCACCATGCCCAGACCGTATTCCTTCGCCTTATCAATCGCCAGCTGCATGCTCTTGTAGCCGATGACCTGACCCATGCCGTCGTGTCCGTCTACTACAGCGGTGGTGGGCGTTTCCTTCACGATTTCAAAATTGGTTACGGGATTCTGGATGCCCGCCTTGATGCGGTCCAGATAAATGGGCTTAAAGCGGTTGACGCCGTGCGACTCGATGCCGCGATGGTCAGACTCCAGCAGTACATCCGTACAGATTTTTGCATCCTCTTCCGGAATGCCATACTTCACAAATGCATCGGTGACAAAATTAGTAATCGTTTCCCAATCCACGATCATTTTTCCAGCCATGAGAATCGAACCTCCTTTGATTTGAACGGAAGAACGCATATTGGCGCGCTTCAATCCCGTCCGTTGGTTAAAGTATAGCACAAACGCCGCCTATTTTTCAACACCTTTTCCGAAAAAGCGGAATTTCTCCACTATAAATTCGACGGAGCGTTCAGTATTGCGCTGATGGCGGAATTGAGAATTCCATTGCCCGCCAACAGGCAGCCGGTTTCAATGGGGTTCTGCCACGGATGCCAGCCTTCCATTTTTCCGCCCGCCTCGGTCAAAACGACATAGCCCGCCGCATAATCGTATATGCTCAAGCCCTGCTCCACAAACGCCTCCGCGCGACCTGCTGCGACGCAGCAAATATCGTACGCCGCGGTGCCGGAACGCCTGAGGTCGCTAACGCTGCGCAAAAGCGGAAAGAGAATCGGCTCCGTTTCCGCTAGATATTCGGGATTGCGGTGCCCAAAGCCAATATGCACAATCGCGCGCCGCAATACGTCGATATTCGATACATGAATGGGTTCTCCATTCAGGAAAGCCCCGCCGCCGCGCACCGCGGTGAACATTTCATTCGTGGGCGGATGGTATACGCAGCCCACCGAGAGCACTCCATTTTGCGCATAGGCGATGGAAATGGCGTAGGCGCGTTCCCCGCGCATGAAGTTGGCGGTACCGTCGATGGGGTCGACAATCCAAACGCCCGGCGCATCCAGCGTGCCCCCGCTCTCCTCGCCATAGAAGAGATCCTCCGAACAGGCGGTAAGCAGACGCTCGCGAATGAGCGCTTCGCTCTTGATATCCATTTCCGTTACAAAGTCGTTTTCGCTTTTTAAGCGCACCTGAAACGCGCCGTGATGCTCCAGCATCGCTCCCGCTGCGCGCGCGGTTTCCTCCGCAAGGCGCGCCTTTTCAAATAGCGTCATACTGTAATCATCCTTTCTTAGTTTGATTGACCTGAGATTAGCGCCCTTTCCGGTATTGCGAGGGCGCCACGCCCGTAAACTTCCGAAACGCCTTGGAAAAGTAAGCGAAATTATCGTACCCCGTGCGCATAGCGATTTCGCTGATGGGCATTGCGGTGGAGAGCAGAAGGTTGCAGGCGGCGTTCAGGCGCTCGGTCTGAATATAATCGATCAGGTTCATGCCGGTTTCCTGCTTAAACAGGCGCGAAACGTGTTCCGGACTGAACCCCACCTGCGCGGCGATCATATCCCGACTCAGCTCCTCGCCCAAATGCCCCGATATGTAGCGGCAAATCTGCTCGGATACGCTGATTTCGTTGCGGGAAGCCGCCATGAGCCCCGCGGTACGAATGATGATTTGCCCGCAAAATATGGTTAAATCGTGAATGCCCTGCGTGGCGCGGCTCAGCAGCGAGCGCACGTTATCCGCATCATACAAAGCGGCGCTTTGTATGCCCTGTTCGCGCAGCACGGAATAGATCATTTGCAAAAAGTCGTGCAGGAAATTGCTCAGCACCGATTCCGGCACCGTTTCGGAGGCGTTCAGCGCGCATAAATACTGGTTGAGCTTTGCGATGACGCACTCGGTTTCCAGCGCGCTCATGAGCCGGTACCATTCCTCAAACGGCGCGGGCGCGATTTCCCCCGCCGCGTTGGGGCGATTCGAATCGGGCAACGGCTTACGCAGCACCGCCAGCCCCTGCAAATCCGTTCGATCGTGCGCCCTGCGGTACACGCGCCGAATCTGCGCCCGCAACGCCTGCGGCGGCACGTGGTCCACAATACAGCACACCGTACCCAAGCTCTGATATTCGCGGAGCGTATCCATCAATTCCCGCGCCGATTGCGCGCAGCGCTCGCAATCGGTATCGGATCGGCGCGGCAGTATCGCCGCCCAAGTCGCCTCCATTGGGGCGATGACCGCCTCCGCGCCAGTCATCTTCATGGTCAGATCCTGCACCAAGCGTTCCAAATCGCCATACGGAATGCCGGAGCGGTTATCGGAAGGCATGAGCTGCAGCAGTATGTATTCGCGCTCCAACGGCTCGGCAATGCAGCGGGCGTTGCGCTCCGCCGCCATATCGGCAAAGCTCGCAGGAATGCGCCCCGCGGATACATCCAGCCAGAAATGGTGCTTCAGCCACTGGTGACTGGTCGCCCAGCGCCTTCCGTTCAACGCCTCGCCCTCGGTCTTGCGGCGAGCGCAAACCTCGCCCACGGCGCGGGCGACGCACTCCTCGATTTGCTCCACGGGCGCGGGCTTGGTCATATATTCCAGCGCGCCCAGCGAAACCGCCTCTTTCGCGTAACTGAAATCCGCGTGCGCGGTCAACAGCACGCTCACCACGGAAATCTGGTGCGCCTTTAGATCGCGCAACAGCTCCAAGCCGCTCTTTTGAGGCATTTCAATATCGCACAGCAATATGTCCACCCGCTGGCGCTGGAATACATCCATCGCCTGCTTCGCGCTCTGTGCAGTCAACACCTGCGAAATGCCCAGCCGCGCCCAATCGATCTGCGTGGAAAGCATTTCGAGCACCAGCGATTCGTCGTCCACCAGCAATATGGTCAGCATTGCGCATCTCCCTCTTTCAGCGCCATGGCTTTCGCCTCCTCGTAGGCGATTTTGGGAATGACGATATCCACCCGCGCGCCGTGCGGACGGGTATTGGCAAGCGTAAGGCGCGCCTTCCCGCCGTAGGCGATGCGCAGTCTCTCGCGCACATTGTGAATGCCGATATGGATTCTGCCGCCCTTTTCGATGGGCGTTTCCACCAGACAATCCTGCGGAAAGCCGTCGCCCGTATCGGATATGGTGATGCGCAGCATATTCTCATCGTCGCGATCTACGTGAACTTCGATGCCGATCATGGTGGTATGTTCCATGCTCACGGCGTATTCCACGCTGTTTTCCACAAAGGTTTGCAGCACGATTGGGGGAATGGCGCTATCGAGCAGCGCATCGTCAATATCGTACAACACCTCTAAGCGGTCGCCCAAGCGCATTTCGTGAATGCCGAGGAACGAGCGCACATGCTCCAGCTCGTCGCGCAGGCGCACGAACACGCCTTCCGCCTTGATGGTATAGCGGTAGTACTTGACCAGAAACATGGTGAGCTCCTGAATAAGATCAAACGAGCGCACCTGCGCCATGGTATAAATGGTGTTGAGGGTATTGATGAGGAAATGGGGCTGTATTTGCAATTGGTAGAACTGCAGCTCCGCGCGATTGCGCTCCAGCTCGCTTTCGTAATTGGCGATTCGCAGCGCGACCACCTGCTCCGCCATGGAATTATAGGCGGTGAAGGTATGATCGATCTCGCGCACGCGGGAACGCTTGCGCATACGCGCGTTTACATCGCCCTCGCGGAAGGCGGACATGGTATCGGCAAGGGTTTGAAAGGGGCGGATGATTTGGAGGCGCACCGCGTAATACAAAAACAGCGCGCCGATGACGAATATTGCGCCGAACAATAGACCGTAGCGGTAATTTTTGCGCAGCGGCGCGGAGAGCACCTCCTCGCGCACCAATGCGGAGAGCGTCAGCCCCGTATTGCCCACGGGGACGCGCACGGAGGAATACGTATCGCCGCCCAGCTGCACGCGTCCCTCAGGCAGGCGATAATCCTGCGAAAGCGGCTGCCCCGCAAGGGAGGATGAGAACACGACGCCGTCGCCATCGGTAAAGCAATAATCCTCCACCGCGACCAGACTGGATTTCTTGAGGCTGGAGAGCATGGCGTCCACATCCACATAGGCGCCGATTACGCTGTCGCTGTAGGGATATACGCGCATCAAGCACCAGTGCGTACCCACGCGCGCGCAGAACCAGCGATTGACTGGAAGCGCCTCCGAAAGCGCGCCGTCCAGCGCGTCGATATCCTTGATGGAGTACACGGAATACTGGCAGAGCACGCGGCTGCCGTCCGCGCGGCGAAAGAAGGTTCCGTCCATCTTGGCGGAAAATAAGGCGTTCCCCGCCAGCAGATTGTTCAGCGACTGCGCCGCCAGCATGGAAGCGCTGCTGCCATCGCGGCGCTCGGCGGAATAGAGCGTGGTGGTTTCCGTAACCAGCATATTGCTCAAGCCCAATTCCGTAGTGTGCAGGGTATTTTCCAGCATCTGCCCGTAGAGGCGAATGCTGCTTTCGTACGAATCGAGCACCCGCCGGTGGATGGTTGAACCGGAATACAGGGTAATGACCAATATGAACAGCCCGCCCAGCAGCAATATTGCGGCGAACATCATTTGCGCCAAACGTCGAAATGATATAGACATAAAAAGCTCTCCTTACGCCGCAAACTTTACATATAGTATACAATGTGTGCAGGGAATTTGCAAGTATGGAACGAAACTCGGCGGGCGATCGCTGACGGCGCCTCGTGTTAAAACGAAACGCAAGCCCTTGCCAAAGGCGAGGGCTTGTGTTATAATGAGGTTTGTCCATGAGTGATGATGACGAGGGTCTCGTGCGGCGTCATGCTGTGAATCTTGTCAGGACCGGAAGGTAGCAGCAATAAGCGGATTTTGGCGCGCGCCGCGAGGTCAACCCTGTTTGAACTCGTGGATTTTTTTATGCCCATTGATGCGCTTCGCGCGGCGATTAGAGCCATTCCCAGCCCTGCGACACGGTGCGCGCCGTATATGCCCCGGGAAGGCGATCCGCAACGGTTTGCGCCGCCTCCGCGCTTTGAAACGCGCCGAATACCGTGGAGCCGCTGCCGGACATACGCACGTATTCCGCCTGCATGGCGCGCAGCGCTTCCATCGTTTCCCCAATTTGCGGCATAAGCGCGATCGCGGGCGCTTCGAGCGCGTTCAGCGAAAGACGCTGTGCCCGCTCCAGCGCGCCTGTACGCAGCGCTTCCGCCAGCGCGAGCGTGTTGCAGGGCTGCGGCTGCAGATGCATTTCATCGTACGTTTGAAATACCTGCGGGGTGGATAGCCCGCCGCCGGGCGTACACATACACAGGGCGATTGTTCCCGCTTCGGGCAGCGGCTCGACCTGCTCGCCGATTCCGCGCACCCGAGCCAATCCGCCCGTCAGGCAAAACGGCACGTCCGCGCCGAGCGTGGCGCCGATTTCGACGAGCTTTTCCATGGGCAGGCGCAGATTCCACAGGTGATTGAGCGCCACGAGCGCCGCCGCGCAGTCCGCGCTGCC
>JAFUAR010000255.1 GCA_017460585.1 Clostridia bacterium | reverse complement strand
GTCCATCTGGTCACCGGAAAGATTTCCTCTACCGGAAACTCGAATACCGTAGACGAGAGCGACCCTTCCGCCACGGCGACCACCTGCTTCGCAAGCGCCTGATAGATCGTCGCCTCGATTCCCGTTAAACGATTCCCCGTGACCATGCGAGCGCGCTTACCGGTAAACAGCGCGTCCACGTAGCGTTCGAACAGGGTTTCGGAATCCGCGCCCGTGTCTGTCACGGTATACTCTATGGGCTCATACACCGTCGTTTCCGCAAACGCAGCGCACGCCATCATGATCAACAGCGCACAGATCAGCAGCGCAAACCATTTCTTCATATTGCTTCCCCCTACCGTAGTTCCAATGCATATTTCCGTAAATCTGAAATATGAATAATATTACAGATTCCATTGTATTAGAAAATCGCTCGCACGTCAATTCCTTTTCAGTATTTGTAAAATTTAAATCGATAATCGCAGGGCAACGCAAATGTGCTATGATAAATATGGGAGGATATCTTTATGACCGAAGCATTTGATATTGTCGTGATCGGCGCGGGACACGCCGGCTGCGAAGCCGCGCTCGCCTGCGCGCGCATGGGGCACGATACGCTGCTCACCACCCTAAACCTCGATTCGCTCGCCATGATGCCCTGCAACCCCTCCATCGGCGGCACGGCGAAGGGACATTTGGTGCGCGAGCTGGACGCGCTCGGCGGCGAGATGGGGCGCGCGATTGACGCTGTGTTCATACAATCCCGTATGCTGAATACCGGCAAGGGACCTGCCGTACATTCGCTGCGCGCGCAGGCGGATAAACGCGCCTACCAGCGGCGTATGCGCCGCGCGGTGGACGACTGCCCGCGCCTCACGCTTCGTCAGGCGGAGGTAGCGCGCATCGTGGTGGAAAACGGACGGGTTCGTGGCGTGGAGACCACCACGGGAAGTCATATAGAATGCAGGGCGGTCGTCATCGCCAGCGGCGTATACCTGAACAGCCGCATTATTATTGGCGAATGCGCGTGGAACGGCGGACCTCAGGGACTGATGGCGGCAAATCAGCTCACGGAAAATCTGATCGATCTGGGTTTTTCCATTCGCCGCTTCAAAACGGGCACGCCCGCCCGTATCGACGGGCGCACCATCGATTTTGCAAAGATGGAACCGCAGTATGGCGACGACCCCATCGTTCCCTTCTCCTTCCTGACGGACGCGAGCACGCTCAAAAACCGCGCCATATGCTACCTGACCTATACCACGCCCGAAACGCACAGAATTATACTGGATAACTTGCACCGCGCCCCCATGTACGCCGGAACCATTCACGGCACGGGCGCGCGCTACTGCCCCTCGATCGAGGACAAGGTGGTGCGCTTCAAGGACAAGGATCGCCACCCCATATTCATGGAACCCGAGGGGCTGGATACCAACGAATGGTACGTGCAGGGAATGTCCACCTCCATGCCCGAGGATGTGCAGCGCGCCATATATGCCAGCGTACCCGGTCTGGAGCACGCGAAGGTACTGCGCCTTGCCTACGCCATAGAGTACGACTGCATCGACCCCACCGCGCTGGACCCGTCGCTCAGGGCGCGGCACATTCAGGGGCTATACCTCGCCGGACAGGTAAACGGAACCTCCGGCTACGAAGAGGCCGCCGCGCAGGGACTGTACGCGGGCATCAACGCCGCGCTGTACGCCTCGGGGCGCGAACCCATGGTGTTAACCCGCGCGGACGGCTACATTGGCGTGTTGGTGGATGATCTGGTGACCAAAGGCACGGATGAACCCTACCGCATGATGACCTCGCGCGCGGAATACCGCCTGCTGCTGCGGCAGGACAACGCCGATTTGCGGCTAACCGAGTTCGGCTACCGAGCGGGACTTGCGACCCAAGAGCGCTACCGCAAAATGCTCGCCAAGCGAGAAGGGTTGATTCAGGCGCGCAAAGCGCTGGATAAGCTTCACTTGACCGACCGGCTGCGCCGCACGGAGGAAAACTATGATACGCTCCGCGCCTCGCGCCTCGATTTGCCGGAGCTTTCGCCCGATGTGCGCGAGCAGCTGGAAATTACGGTAAAGTACGAGGGCTATATTGCCCGACAGGAGAGCGCGGAACGCGAGTTTCGGCGGCTGGAGGATACGCCTCTGCCTCCGAACGCGGACTATATGTCCATGTCCGGTCTGCGCATCGAGGCGCGGCAAAAGCTCGACCGGCAGCGCCCGCGATCGCTGGGGCAGGCGAGCCGCATTCCCGGCGTTTCCCCTGGCGACATATCCGTTTTAATGATTTGGCTGAAAGCGCAAAACGGATAGGCAGCTTGTACGGTTTGCACAGCTTTCTCGCGGCAATTTTACCCAAATTGTCGCTCACCAGCCGTTGACAGTTTCGCCTTTTGCCTCTACAATATTTTTCCGGTCTAGGGACATACGCCCCGCAAACCGAAATTCACGATGAACTGACGGAGGAAACGCATTATGGGACACACCTTTGCAGGCGTGGATGAAGTTGCGTATACCAAGGCGCACAAACTGGCTGTGAAAGCCTGCCACGCGGCGCTTCAAAAGGGCGAAAACCCCTATCTGCCGGTGTTGGACGAAATTATTCCCGATCGTCTGGCGCTTTCCCATGTCAATTTGGGTTTGATCACTATACCGCTGGAGCGCGTGGTCGGCACCGGCACAAAGGGGCGCACCAGCGCGTTCGCCTGCAACTTCATGCCGCTGCTGGACGATACCACCGAATTTGCATCAAAGTGGAGTATGCTGCACCACAGCGTGATTGAGGATGGTGTACGCGAGCCAGTCAAGGCGTACGAGTACATGAACCGCTATTACGTTCTGGAAGGCAACAAGCGCATCAGCGTGCTGAAATATACCGGCGCGCTCATGATTGAAGCGCAGGTCACGCGCATTTTGCCCAAGCGCACGGAGGAAAAGGAAAATAAAATCTACTTCGAATACCTCGATTTCTACAAGGATACAAAGATCAACTACCTGTATTTTTCCGAGGAGGGAAGCTTTGCCAAGCTCACCCAGCTGGTCGGTCAAAAGCCCGGCACCGCGTGGGATGAAGACGCGCTGGCGGATTTCCACTCCGCTTTCCTGCGCTTTACCAACGCCTACAATCTGGTGGGCGGCGATTTGCTGAACATTACTCCAGGCGACGCCTTTTTGATCTATTTGCAGATCTACGGTTACGACAAGGAGCAATTCCTCGTATCCAGCGAAGTACACG
Source organism: Clostridia bacterium (assembly GCA_017460585.1). GTDB lineage: Bacteria > Bacillota > Clostridia > Christensenellales > Aristaeellaceae > Faecivicinus. The sequence continues at coordinate 2,769 of JAFUAR010000255.1, read as the reverse complement.
ACAAGCTTCTGCGCCTGAAGGATGAGTTCAAAACCAAAGCGCAGGAAGAATCGTTCTCGCTGCTGCTCAACGCGCAGGGGCAGAAGCCCGGACTTTTGCAGCAGATTATTCACCCTACGCCGCAGCGCATGAGCGTGGGGTTTGTCAACAACCATTCTCCGGAAAGCTCCGGCTGGACCTACTGGCACGAGCTGGGCAAGAACCGCATTGAAAGCGTCTTCGGTACTAAAATTGAAACCCGCATGATTTCCAATGTGGAACCCGAGGACTGCCAGAGCGTGATTGAAGAAATGGCTTCGGATGGCGTAAACATCGTATTTACCACCTCTCCGGTACTGCTGGACGGCGCCATGAAGGCGGCAATTGCCAATCCGCAGCTCAAGGTATTGAACTGTTCTCTGCTTCCCGCGTACCACACCGTACGCTCCTACTACTTGAGAATGTACGAAGCGAAGTTCATTATCGGCGCGATTGCCGGCGCGGTGTGCGACAACAACCGCATTGGCTACATTGCCGACTATCCGGTATACGGTATTCCCGCCAGCGTGAACGCGTTTGCGCTGGGCGCGCGGCTGACCAATCCGCGCGCGGAGGTCTATCTGGAATGGTCCACCGTAAAGGGCAGCGACTCTCTTGAGCGTTTCCGCGAAAACGACGTGCGGGTCATTTGCAACCGCGATATCTCCGCGCCCTCGCACCAATCCAAGGAATTTGGGTTGTACTGCGTAACGCCGCAGGGCACGCAGAACCTCGCCATGCCAGTGTGGAACTGGGGACGGCTCTACGAAGACCTGCTCACGCGCATTCAAAGCGGCATATGGACGACCGACGCGGCGCAGAACAACCTGCAGGCGCTCAACTACTGGTGGGGCATGGACGAGGGCGCGATTGACGTATTCTATTCCAGCAAGCTGGACGCGGGCACGCAGCGGCTAGCGGATCTGCTGCGCGACAATATTCGCTCCGGACAGCTCAAGCCCTTCTCCGAGCAAATCGTTTCGCAGGATGGCACGCTGCGCTGTTCGACCGGCACGGAGCTTACCCCCGCGCAAATCGTCGCCATGGATTACCTGCTGGACAACATTCGTGGCTCTATTCCTACTGAGGAAGAAATGAAGCCCGAGGCGCTGCCCTTTGTGAAAATTCAAGGAATCCACAGCGTCAAAGCGCCGGATACCTCCGAAATTGTATGGACCAATCCGATCGCAGAAGACGAATAAGACCAATGTGCCCGATGCGTGCAAACGCGCGTCGGGCATATATTATGACAGCCACTATTGAAACAAACGGATCAATTTGACATTTTTCGCCCATTCTGCTATAATCGCTGTGAAATAAAAGAAAGGCAGGATTTTACGCTACTAATGAAGATTCGCATCTGACATTCGGCTTTCAATCATCGCACCGCCTACGTCGGCGGTAATGTTTGTATGCCGTTTGGAGGTTGCGTATTCATTTAGCACATCCAATCGTGCCTTTTTGCGCTCCTCCGACGGTCGGAAGGAGTTTTTTTATGCCCAAAACACTATTTGAAGGAAGATCTATCCAACTACACTACGGACTGCAAACCGTGTTGGATATCGACCATATTGAGATTATGGATGGCGAGCGCATTGGTCTGGTCGGCGAGAACGGCGCGGGAAAATCTTCGCTACTCAACATCATTTCCGGAGAGAGCGAGAGCACCTCGGGCTCCATTTGGCGCAGCGGCGAAATCGCGTTCATCCGTCAGCAGGGCGACGCGGACATCGCGAACGGCACGGACGTACAATCGCGCTTTCGCGCGCAGGGCGCTAGAGCGCACCTTTCCGGCGGCGAGCAGACCCGAAACCGCATTGCCGCCGCGCTGTCGTCCCGCGCGCCGCTGCTTCTGGCGGATGAGCCCACCACCGATCTGGACGAAGAGGGCGTTCGCCAGCTGTGCGAAGCGCTGCGCCGCTATCGCGGTGCGGTCGTACTGGTAAGCCACGACCGCGATCTATTGGATGCGCTCTGCACGCGCATATGGCACTTGGAAGACGGCAAAGTCACCAATTTTTCGGGCAGCTACAGCGATTATCTGATCGAGCTTCAAAACCGACGCGCCTACGCGCAGTTTGAGTACGACCAATACCGGCAGGAGCAGGCGCGACTGCGCGCCTCCATGCAGCGGGTAGGCGAACGCACGGCGCAAATGCGCAAAACCCCAAAGCGCATGGGCAACAGCGAAGCGCGTCTTCATAAAATGGACTCCCGCCAGATTTCGGGGCAGCTGCACAAGGCGAAGCGGCAGTTGGAATCGCGTCTGGAAAGGCTGGAAGCAAAGGAACGCCCGCGCGAAGACGTGTCCATACGCATGGCGCTTGGCGCAAGTCATCCCGTGCCCGCGAAAATCTGCCTTGAGATTCGGCACATGGCGCTAAACGCCGGAGACAAGCCTTTGCTGCGCGACGCGTCTCTCGCACTGCCTACTGGAAGCAGAACAGTACTGACCGGTCCCAACGGCTGCGGCAAGACCACTCTGCTGCAAACCATTGCCCGCGCCGCCCATCTGGCGCCTCATTTGGAGGGCGATTGCGCCGCTCAATGCGTATTTCTCCACCCCACGCTCAAAATCGGCTGGTTCGATCAGAATCATGAGCGCACGCTCGATTCATCGCGTTCCGCCGTTGAAAACGTGCGCATGGATTCAAACTGTTCGGAGAGCGACGCGCGCACGGTGCTGGCGCGCATGGCGCTGCGCGGCGACGCGGCGCTCAAACCCGTAAGCGCGCTATCCGGCGGCGAGCG
>JAFUAR010000254.1 GCA_017460585.1 Clostridia bacterium | reverse complement strand
GCTCCACCATGCCGCTGCGCATGGATAAAAGCGACACGATATTCTTCTTGGACTATCCCACGGAAATTTGCATTGCGGGTATTATGGCGCGACGCGGCAAATCGCGCGACGATCTGCCATGGACCGAAGCGCCGGACGAGATCGACGAATCGTTTTTGAGCTATGTGCGCGATTTTCGCGCGCACAGTCGACCGGAGATTATTCGTCTGCTGAATGCGCATTCCGGAAAACGCGTCGTGCGGTTTACCGATCGCGACGAAGCAACCCGCTGCCTCGAAGAATTGCGCGAAAGTGGACAAAACCCCGCGCTTGCGTTATAATGTGAACGCGATAAACGCATAAATCATAAGGAGATATTCCGCCGCATGGTTTTTTCCAGCAAGATTTTTTTGTTCTACTTTTTGCCGATCGTGCTCATCGGCTATTTTGCGCTGAAAAAGTGGCGGAAGCTCAGCAATTTATTCCTCACGGGCATGAGCTTGCTGTTTTACGCGTGGGGCGAGCCTCGCTTCGTGTTCATTATGATGGGTTCGATATTGGTCAACTACCTGTTCGGGCTATGGGTGGACGCGACGCACCGCAAAGGGCGCAAGGGGCGTTATATTATCGCGCTGATGTGCGCGTTCAATCTGGTGCTGCTAGGCGTATTTAAATATCTCGCGTTCGCTGTGAACAGCGTCAACACACTGTTCGGCGCTTCATTCCACATTCCCCAAATCGCGCTGCCCATCGGCATATCGTTTTTCACCTTTCAGGCCATGAGCTACGTAATTGACGTATACCGCGGACACGGCGCCGTACAGCGCAATTTGGTGAACGTGTGTTTGTATATATCGTTCTTCCCTCAGCTAATCGCGGGACCGATCGTACGCTACCAGACCGTCGCGCAGGAAATCACCGACCGGCGGGAAACGTTTTCCGACTTCACGCTGGGCTGCAGGCGTTTTATGGTTGGACTTTGCAAAAAGGTGCTGCTCGCCAACCAGCTCGGTCTGCTGGTGGATTCGGTGTACGGTCTGGCGGAAGGGTCTATGTCGACAGCGACCGCATGGATCGCCGCCTGCGCCTATCTCATGCAGGTGTATTATGATTTTTCCGGCTATTCGGACATGGCGATTGGGCTCGGTCGGATGTTCGGCTTTCACTTTCTGGAAAACTTCGATCATCCATGGCTTTCCCGTTCGGTCACGGGTTTTTGGCGCAGGTGGCACATATCCATGTGCACATGGTTTCGCGATTATCTTTATTTTCCGCTGGGAGGCAGTCGCGTAAAGAGCAAGGCGCGCCTTCTGTTCAACCTATTCATGGTATGGTTCTGTACAGGGCTTTGGCACGGCGCCGCGTGGACCTACGTGCTGTGGGGATTGAGCTTCTTTCTGCTGCAGGCAATTGAACGCGAAACGGGCTTGGGCGCGTGGATGGAAAAGCGAGCGTTTCCCGGTATTCCCTACGCCATGATTATGCTGGTAATTGTTACGGTGCTGATTCGATCGGAGAGCGTCGCTGCCGCGGGCGCGTATTACCGCGTAATGTTTGGCGGAGGCGCAGTCTGGGACACGACAGCCGCTATGCTCGTGCGCGAATACGGGGTATTTCTGATATGCGGCGTGGTATGCGGTTTCCCCATTGGTCAATGGCTTACGGAAAAGGTGGGCGTTCCGGAAGGAATTATTCAGATTGGCGGAGCGATCGCCTGCGCCGCGCTCACCTGTATTGCCGTAAGCTACATTGTGGTTGGCAGCTATAATCCCTTCATCTACTTCAACTTTTAAGGCGGTGCAGCAATGATCTACGAAATGCTTCAAACCGTATTCCCCGCCCAACGACTAATGCAAAACGAGCCCATGAGCCGCCATACCACCTTTCATGTAGGCGGTCCGGCGGATTGCGTGACACTTCCCGCTTCTGAGGAGGAGCTTCTCTGCGCCATTCGCATCGCGGAACAGTGCGGCGTGCCGTGGATCATCGTGGGCAACGGAAGCAATCTCCTCGTTCGCGATGGAGGAATT
>JAFUAR010000253.1 GCA_017460585.1 Clostridia bacterium | reverse complement strand
GCTGTAGCAGCTGATTGAACATCTTTTCCATGCCGAACACCTCCTCATAGGCTCTTTTTGCTATGGTTTATTATTCGACATGACTGCCCAGTTTACCTTTTGGAATTTTATGTTAATTTACGGGTGGACTGAACAGTTACGGCTCTTCATTTTTCCTCGGCGAGAAATCACGCCCGTAAACAACTGTGAACCCTCTACATCCGCCTCATACTTCATCTCATCCCATGTGGAATCCATATTGTACAGCTTGTCGGCGGAACCCGGATAGCCTATGGTCCATATATCCGTGGTATCCTCTACCTCGTCTGCGGAAAGCAGCGGCAGCGCCACGCGACCCTCAATCTTACGCTCCGCCTTCAATATGGCAAAATCCGGAAACTCCGGATCGGCGTTGGTTGGATACAGCACCTCGCATTTGACCATATGACTCTTGTCCAAATACAGCTTAAACATACGGTCTGCTTCCTCGTCGTAATATCCGCCGAAGGAGGAATAAACGCGCTTTGCGGCGTTATCATCCAGCATGATATAAACCTGATTGGATATACGATTTGAGGTTTCATCAAACACCACATGGCGGTTTGTAACGAATATATCCGTCTCCTCGCCAATGACGCCCACACCAAATCCACTACCTGTGGCAAAATAATTGGGATCGTCAATATTATCCACCATTAAAATGCGCACCACGCCATTGCGCGCCTGCGCGGCGCTGGTAATCGCGAGCGCCGCTTCCTCTTCCTGTTCACCCACGAGCGTTTCGCTTTGACGAATATCCGGACCCATATAGCTTTCCAATTCGAGAGATAAAAGCGGGCTGGTATCTTGCAAATTGGAATTCCCTTCCAAATTCAAAGTACGCAATCTGGAAAGGTTCGCCAGAGGCGAAACATCGGATATCGTATTGCTCTGTAAATAGAGATAGCGCAGCGAGGTAAGTTCCCGCAGCGCAGAAAGATCGGAAATACCGCTATAACTCAAATCCAACGACTCGAGTTGTGTAAGGGAAGACAAAGTGGAGAAATCCGCGGGAGAAGTATTCCGCAGCGAAAGCTTTAAAAGCCCCGTCAAAACATTCAGGGCGGATATATCCGTTATCGGGTTGCCATCCAGCGTGAGCGACTTTAAGTTTTGCGACCCCCGCAGCGCGGAGATGTCGCTCACTCTGTTGTTTTTGAGGTTCACCTCTTCGAGGCGCTCCAACGATGCCAGCGCGGAAATATCTGTAATGGCATTGTCTTCCGCGCGCAGCACGCGCAGCTGTTTCATCATCAACAAACTGGATATGTCCTCAATGGCATTGCCATCAATATACAGTTCTTCCAAATTGGGACACATGGAAAGACTGGAAATATCCGTAAGACCCTGATTTTTGAGTACGAGCGTTTTAACCGATGTAAGCAATTCCCAAGTGAGGGGCGTTTCAGGAGAAATGCCCAATCCCACGCGAATGGAGCGCTCGATCGCGGCGGAAACGGCGCTCTGCTCTCCCAGCGCATTCGGGCAAAGCGAAGCTATGCACAGCGCTGCGCACAGCATACCGCACAGCACCTTCAAATTCAACTTCATCCATTTACGCATAACCGCAACCTCATTCATGTTGTTCAATCTATTTTGTAAATTATAACATTGCGCAAAATGAATGTCAACGATACCAAAAGTTCAAATCTGTTCGTTTCTCCACCCAGTGGGCGACATTCCCGTAACCTTCTTGAAGGCGCGCATGAACGTAGCGGGAGTAGCGTAGCCCACCATCGCGCCAATTTCCGCCACGCTGCGATCGGTTTCCCTGAGCAGCGCTTGCGCCTCGCCAATACGCAGCTTTTCCACATACTCGGATACGGACGCACCGACGTGGTTTTTGAAATAATGCGCCAAATTGGAGATCGATACATTAAACCGTTCCGCCGTTTGCCGCACGGTAAACGAGGGATCACGATAGTTCTCGATGAGATACGCTTCAATTTCAGAAATCAAACTGCGCTGCTGCGATTCGCCCTTCTCCTCGTATTCTCGCTCCAATTCCTTTGCTACGTGCGTAAGCAGCTCGCTGCAGCTCTGCGCATCGTCCGACGCGAGCGCATTCGCTTGCGTCCGCAAGGCGTTCAATTCGCCTTGCGCAAGCTTTCCGCCAACCAACGCGAGCACGTCCAGCGCAAGCTTACGTAAATCGCAGTATTGCGCAAGCTCCGGCAGCTCTCCTTCAAGCGCTTGAAATACGAAGCGAACGCGCTCCATCTCATCGTAACTCAGCGCGTTGGCGAGCGATTCCATGAGCTCCTGCTCGCGCTCGCGAGCCGCGGCGCGATCGTTCGAGGCGAAGGACAGCTTTTGCCAAGCAGTAGAAAGAGCGGCGACGGAATCACAGCGTTCCCCAACCGTCACCTCCGCGTAGAGCGCATTTTCCTCCAACGCAATGTTCAGGCGTTTGGCTTCATCGTCCGCCGCGCCGCCTACCACTACAAATATGAGACTACGGTTTTCCGGTATTTCAAGATAGAGTATGGGACCGTTCAATACGCCACGCGCAACCTCTACAATTGGATCTACGGCATTTTCGCCGTTGGCGGGCTCCCCCTGCTCGCGAATCACTACGATATGCCAGCAATCGCCCTGCAATGAAAGGCGTATGGAGGCGCCGTCGCGATTAAACGCCGCCTGATCAGGATAGCAGCCTGTAAGCAGCTTGAGAATGAGGCGCTCCTTCGCCAGCGCACGAGTATTGTGCTCGATTTCGATATGGTCCCTGCGCAGGTTTTCGATGGCAATGCGCACATTCTGCACCGCATCCTGCGAACGTTCCACCTGCGCGCCGCCATACAGCGCTTCCTCTTCCAAACGGCGAATCGGCGCGTAGTTCATGCGCATTACCAGCATAATGACCACACCGCCCAGCGCAAGCAGCACGGCAAGCCCCACATACATCCACATCCAAATCTCCCGCAAAGGACGATTGAATATAGAAATAGGCACCATGCTCACACAGATTAATCCGTTGGGGAAGGTTCTGCGACTGAGGCGCATTTCCACGCCGTTTAGGGTATATGTTCCCGCACCCGTAGGCAGCGTTTCAAGGTTTGGAGTTGTTTCAGAAGTGGAAAACAACGGCGCTCCATTGGTGGAATAAATGAAAAAATGACCGCCCGCATCCGGAAGCGCGCTGTTCACCATTTGCCGCAGCACCGGCAAATCGACCACGCCGACCAGCCAACCGCGCTCCTTTTGCGAAATGCGCGCGGAAGTGAAATACGCCAGCATTCCGTTTGCCGCCCGCCACGCTCTGCCGGATTCCGCATTCATGGTTTCACGCAGTGACTCCTCGGTCACGCCATATCGCGAGAGCCGCCAGTACACAAAATCCTCTAAGCTGGAATATACCGCATCAAAGGAATAGACGGTATCTGTACCGGTATTGTAATAATACACCTCGCTCATGAACGAATCCGCCATTGCCCATTGGGTAATGGTACGGCGAATATCGAATATGGCGGCGTAATCGGTGCGGTTGCGACCATAAAACGCGCTGCGCTCCGTGGTTTGTACGGCATAGGCATCCAACTGCGTGGTCTGTAAACCGATGGACAAACCAAACTGTTCCAGCGAAGCATCCAACTGCTGGTCGAGCATATCCGCCACGTGATGATTGACGATAAATGAGAAAACCGATACCAGAATCATGATCGGCACGAGCAACGTGCCAATATAGGAAAGCAAGTATTTATGAAAAGTATTCACGCTTCACTTTCCCTCCCCTCCACTTTCCGGTATAGTTTCAATTATAGATTGAAACTCACCTTTGGTCAAGGGTTGAAAAAGCCTTAACTCTTGCTTCGACCCACCTTTCTCGTACCCTTTAGATAGGGTGAGAGCGGCTTATAGATGATAAACGCCATTACTACAGAACAAAGACCTTTAACCAATGTAAAGGGCATATTGAACCAAATCAGCGCATCCCACAGAGTTTGCACATTGGGATTGATTGCCTGATACATACCGAGAATTGCCTCCATGGGCAGAAATGCGGTATAGACGGGATATACAATATAATAATTCGTAAATACGCCCAACACCGCCATTGCCAACGCTCCAATTATGGAACCGATGAGCGTGCCGATCCGATTGCGCCGAAAGCGATATATGAGCCCAGCGGGCACCACAAAGCACACGCCCAGCAGGAAATTGCTCAGTTCTCCCACGCCGCCTGTACTGGTGCGCAACAAATTGACGAGATTTTTGACGAGACATACCGCCGCGCCGCTCAAGGGACCAAATGCGAACGAGGCAATGAGTGCCGGCAGTTCAGAAAAATCCAGCTTGATAAACGATGGCATAAGCGGCACATTGAACGATAGGAACATGAGCACGGTAGCGACTGCCGAAAGCATAGCGGTTACGGTGAGTTTACGAATGCGGGATGTGGACGACATGAGTAGCACCTCCAATGGATAATAAAAACGCCGCAGGCGTTCGTCCTGAGGCGTTGATGGCTTTTACGGAAAGTGCCGACTATTGTCGGAATTTGCCTTCTTCCATCCAGACTCGCCCGACCATTGGTCGGACACACTGTCGGTACCGGAGTTGCACCGGTTCATGCCGCACAAGCGGCTCGCGGACTATACCGCCGATCGGGATTCTCACCCTGCCCCGAAGACTGTGACTATTGGTCACACCATAGATATACTGTATAATCATTGGTTTGTCAACTCAAACCATGTTAAAACTATTGCTGCAAAGGAGGGTTGAACGCATACAAACCAAAAAACGCCGTGCTCCCATCCGCGCACATATATTCCATGCCGCAGGTCTCCGCTAGCTTCGCCACGTATATACAATATGCAGATAGACAGGAAAAGCGGGTTTGCGGAATGAGGCAAGGCGCATTGTCGCGCCGAGCACAGCGCTCGCAGAGCATACAACAGCTCGCGCCCGCCATCAATCCGTATGCGCCCTGCGCCTGAATACGCTCAATTAAGCGAAGCATAGCGCGATTATGGCTGCCCTTGGCACGCTTTACCACAGGCGCATCGTGCCAATCGGGAATGTTCCAGCGGGTTTGCACCACCAGCGCGTATGAATAGCGCAATATACTCGCCCGCATCTGTTCCGGCGTACCGCAATCCGGCGGGCATGAATAATTCGCGCCGTACTGCCCGCACAAATTATCTTCGCAATAGCGCAGAAACCGTGAATCGAACACGATCTGATCGGTTGAAATGAGCGCGGAAGCGGCAAAGCCCTCCTCCCGCGCCCAATCCTGATAGTTGGAAATATCCATACTCCTATACGTGCTTCCTGCGAGCGTTTTCAAGAAAGCGTTCGTTATCTACAATAAAGCGCTCGTGCGTCCCTTCACCGATTACGCCCGCGGAATCCTTGCAGCGCACCTCGAACACCAATCTGCGGCGGTCAATTTCAATCAAAGTTGTTTCGCAGGTTACTTCGCAGCCAATCGGAGTCGCCGCCATATGCTTCACATTCATCAACGTGCCAACTGTGCCTTGTCCCTCATCCAACGCGCCAGCCACACTGGTCCACGCCGTCTTTTCCATAAGGGCGATCATCGCCGGAGTGGCAAATACCGGCAGCTCGCCGCTGCCCATCGCCTGAGCGGTAAACTCCTGCGAAACCATCAGAGTTTGCTTGCCTGTCATTCCAATTTCCAACATGAATCTTTTCTTCTTTCCTTCAATTTACGAAAGCGCAGAAATCGCCAAATCAAGCCTGCGCAGCGTTTCCTCCCTGCCCAACAAATAGGCAATTTCGAACGCGCCGCCGGGGGTAGACAGCTTGCCGGAAATGGCGATACGCATGGGCCAAAGCAGCTGTCCGTTCTTCATACCGGTTTCAGGTATAAAAGCCATTACTCGGTCATGTAGCGTTTCCTCGGTCCACTGGGCTTCATCAATCCCTCCCAACATGGGACGAACGAGCGAGAGCGCCTGCTTGGCGGATTCCAAAGTGGATTTCTGCTTTTTATTTACATACAAATCGCTCTCAAATTCCGGTAGCTCGGCAAGGAAATCGACCATGCCCGGAATCTGGTTGAATACCTCTGTGCGCGCCTGAAGCAATTCGCCGATGCGCTTGAAATCAAACTTTTCCGGATTGAGCGTTTGCGCAAGCCACGGAGTCGCCAGCTCGAGAAATTGCTCCGGCGAGAGCTTACGAATGTATTCAGCATTAAACCAATTCAGCTTGACCGTATCAAATATGGAAGGCGACTTGCTCAATCCTTCCAAATCGAACACTTCTTCCAGCTCTTTGAGCGTATAGAATTCGCGTTCACCGCGCGGGCTCCAGCCTAGCAACACCATATAATTGATGATCGCTTCCGTGAGGTAGCCCTGAGAGAGCAGATCTTCAAACGAAGGATCGCCCTTGCGCTTGGAGAGCTTGCGCTGCGCATTTGCCATGACGGGGGTCAGATGCACATATATGGGCGGCGTCCAACCAAACGCCTCATACAAAAGATTGTATTTGGGCGCGCTCGAAAGATATTCGTTGCCTCGCATTACATGGGTAATACCCATTAAATGGTCGTCGATGACATTGGCAAAATTATAGGTGGGCAGACCGTCCGCCTTGATGAGCACGTTGTCGTCCAACGTATCGCAATCTACCTCAACGTGACCGTAGATTACGTCGTCAAACCCTGCCTTACCCGTAGTGGGGATATTCTGGCGTATTACATAGGATACGCCCGCATCCAGCTTCTGTTGAATTTCCTCTTTGCTCAGGCTGAGGCAATGCTTATCATACTTGAAGGTTTCGCCCCGCTTTTCCGCCTCTGCGCGCGCCTCATCCAAGCGCTCCTTGGTGCAAAAGCAATAGTAGGCGTGTCCGCTCTCGATCAGCTGAAGCGCATGGGGCATATACAGCTTTTTGCGTTCAGACTGCACATACGGTCCGCACGGACCGCCGATATCCGGTCCTTCATCGTGACTTAGTCCGGCGATTTTCAGTGATTTATAAATTAGATCCACCGCGCCGGGTACTTCGCGCTCCTGATCGGTATCCTCAATGCGCAGTATAAACTTGCCGCCCTTGCTGCGCGCAAATAAGTAGGTATACAACGCCGTTCGCAGATTTCCCAAATGCATATAACCCGTAGGGCTGGGGGCAAAGCGTGTGCGTACTTCCATGGATTCGTCGCTCCTTGTGAATTAGTCCTCGTCGGTCTCGTTGTCCGCGCCAAACGCGTACACGGTGGTAAAATCGTACTTCTCACCCTCGTAAAGCACGCTATCCGGAAACTCGGGGTGATGAATGGAATCCGGCGCGAATTGGGTTTCAAGGCAGAAACCGTCTCGAGGCTGATACAGCCGCCCGCAGGATCCGGGATGAATGCCGTTCAACATATTCGCACAGTAAAACTGCACGGCTGGCATATCGGTAAACACATCCATTTGACGACCGGTCTTCGGGTCGCGCACCTGTACCGCAAGACGCATTCCGTATTCATCGTCGTTGATATTGAAGTTGTGGTCGTAACCATGACCAAACCCCATTTGCTCGTCCGTATCCGTATGCGCCAACCCATCGCCCAGCACGGTGAAATCGCGCAAATCGAACGGAGTATCCTTTACATCGCGCTGCTCGCCGGTGGGAATGCAGTGTTCATCCACTACGGTAAAGGTATCGCAATTGAAACGCACCACGTGATTGTTGATGGAACCGCTGCCCTCGCCCGCCAAATTGAAGTAAGTATGGTTGGTCAGGTTGCATAAGGTATCCTGATCGGACACCGCCTCATAATGAATCCAGAATTCGCATTCATCCGTAAAAGTATAGGTCACCATGACTTGCAGCGTTCCGGGATAGCCCTCCTCGCCATCGGGACTGGTATACTTCAATATGAGCATATCCTCGCAAATGCCTTCTATAGGGGTAACCGCCCACATTTTTCGGTCAAAGCCCACATCGCCGCCGTGGAGATGGGTTCTGCCCGCTTCGTTTTTGGCAAGCGTCAATTTTTTGCCGTTCAGTTCGCATTCACCGCCCGCAATACGGTTGCCCACGCGACCGATCAGCGCGCCAAGATAACCATTGAGCGGAGTATAGCCCTCCACGCTCGGATAGCCCAGCACCACATTGCCGATATTTCCGTTGCGATCCGGCACGTTTATCGCGCGCACAATTCCGCCGAAATCCGTAATCTCCACGGACGCGCCGATTTTATTGGTCAGAATATACAGTGTCGCCTCATGTCCATCCGGCGTAATACCGAAGGATCTTTGAGTAATGCTCATGGTCATTTGCCCCTTTCAGGTATAATTTGATCGCTATTATTGTACAACGAAAACAGACGGGTGGCAAGGCAAAATATGTCAAGAAATCCGCGCTGCTTTCAATATTATAGAATCTGTTTCGATTGAACGAATTCATACGCACAAAAAATAGTTCATTAGACACTTAAAAGGGACTGCCTCAATGAGACAGCCCCCTATATCGCCGATTCGGCTATCGACGTCAATCGCCTCGGCAACGCATTGTAATGGCAAATTCTTCCACGATCGTCCCGTTCGATGATCAACCTGCACCCCATACCTCTTCCCAGTTCGGTTCTGTGGGCTCGGGTTGGATATAACCCTCCTCAGGTGGTTGCGTGGCATAAACCTCATCCGAAATCGCCTGATACACGGGCGGATCGCAGTCCGGACAGGGACCCAGACCCTCGCGCAGCGCATCACGAATGGTGAGCATTCGCGAATTGGTCTGTCCGTTGCAAATGCTGTCCGCGTGATAATACTTCGCGTTATGGTAGACCGAATAGACCACGGTATCCAACAGCGCCTGCTGCGCGATGAGCTGCTGCTCCTGCTGAATCTGAATGACGGTGGATTCGCTGTCCTCTCTGGGCGGAGTCTGCGCTCGCGCAATCTCTTCCAAGCTCGAAAGCGCTGTCAACACGTCGCTCTCAGGCGCGGCGGTAAACAGCTGTGAGGATGCGGGCACCGGCAGGGTCGCCGCCACAGTATCGCCGCGAGGCATCCACCACAGGAACAAAAGCGTCAATTCCACCGTAGCTAACACTGTGAGCAGCATTCTTCCGCGCGTGCGATACACTTGGTTTCGCCATAAGTATATTAGACCGATTGGCGGCACCAGCAGTACCAGCAGTATACCTAACGGACCGCGACCGATGCGCCTTGAACGCGGAGCGGTGGTCGAGGATCTTCTGCCGTTCATGAATGGTTACGCTCCCTTGCTCAGCTTAATCTCCTCCAGCGCTCGTGCAAGCTGGTCGGGGCAGGAGGTACCGCTACGGCAGGGAATTCCCTTGCAGCAAGCGATCACATCGTCAATTTTACGACCCTCGGCGAGTCGCGCGACACCCACTGTATTTCCGGCGCAGCCACCCACGAAATTCACATGGGTTACGATATCGCCGTCTGTCTCGATCTGTATTTCGCGGGCACAGGTTCCGCGAGTCTTGTAAGTTACCATGAATCACGCCTCCAATATAGGTAGATATTGCTTCTTCTCATCCGTGGTTATTATAGAACTCGCCGAAACGAATGTCAAGCGAAGAACGTTAACGGTCAATCCCTACTTACTCGCCTACTACGCGCCGTGAGCTTTCATTATTAACGAAATGCACGCTATAATTAAAATGAACACATGAATCTATTGATAAGGAGATCAACGTATGCACAACTCAATCGATATGTCGCTCAAAGGCTGGCGCGCGGTCAATGTAGATGTCCGCAGTATGCAACTGGATGATCAACCGGTTCTTCGCGTAGTGAAGGGCGAAGGCAAGCGAATGCGCTTTGATGAAAACACCTTCGCGCGATTGGAGGGCGAAGACTTTCACAACGGAGTGATCGAAGTACAGATGCTGAGTCGTCTACTAACCGACGCGCCGGACTTTGCAAGGGGATTTATCGGCATTGCCTTTCGAATTAACGATGGCAATTCAGAATTCGAATCATTTTATATCCGTCCGACCAATGCCATGACCGACGATCCCGTGCGCAAAGCCCACGGCTGCCAGTATTTTGCCTATCCTGGCTATACTTTTGCCTATTTCCGCGAATATGATATTCGCAAATATGAAGCGCCCATTTGCCATGGTCTGGACGAATGGGTCGATCTCAAAGCCGTCATTCGAAACAACCATGCGGATTTCTATCTAAACGGTATGTCAAATCCCGTTTTAACGGTCGATGACCTGAAGCACGGCGCGGATGCTCACGGGAGCGTTGGGCTGTTCGTAGATATTGGCACCGAAGGCTTTTTCAGGAATTTGCGCATTACGCACGAAGACTAACGCATATTAAAACTCGCGAACCTGCGCATTTATACTTTGCGCCGATCATATGCTTCATGCAGCGCTTCCCACGACGGAAGCGCTGCGCGTAGCGCGTTCCACGCGGGCATAGGCGTATGATCTCCGCCCGCCAGCAGCGCGATGAAATCCTGATCCAATCGTTCCATTTCCGAAACCCCGCTGCGGCAGTGCGCGCACGCGATATATTCGCCAATTTGAGTTTTCGCCATAATGAAGTAGAGTATATGCATCAATACGCGACCCAAAAATGCGCCATAGTACCATTCAGAATTTTGTGGTTCTATATCGATTCCCGCCGTCCTAAGCCTTGCATAGGCTTCCCGTGAAGCGTCGATCATGGCTTTGCGCTGCTTCTTTGTGGATTTTCGCAAATCCGTTCCGCAAATATACGCCAGATACGCGATCGGCAGCACCGCCGCCGGATGACAGCGCAGATAGGCTTGCATATCCCTATGCCAATGGAGGCGATAACCGGTATGGGAAAAGAGCGCTTTCAGTGTGTTTTTCGCCGTTTCGGAAGGCGTATGATGCAGTCCGCCCACATCCAAACCGCTCTGACTGAAGCGTTCAATGAGCGCACGATCGGCAAGACGCTTCCCTCCGGAAATCTGGAAGCCGAATAACACCTCTTTGGGGTGAGTTGAGTCCGACTCCAAACATCGCGCCATTTCTTCCGCTTGCATATTGTTGCCTACCAGCACCAAAATGGGCGCATTCAGGCGCGTTAATAATGGCAATATCGCCTGTATTTGAGTGTACGACATTACGACAAACGCCGCATCCCAGCATCCATCTTCTGGAATGGAATCGACTACCT
>JAFUAR010000021.1 GCA_017460585.1 Clostridia bacterium | reverse complement strand
GGCACGGCGGAAGTGGGCGTTGTAAAATCGGCAATTGGAATCGGGACGCTGCTGATGGAGGGAATCGGCGATACGATTAGCGTTTCGCTCTCCGGTGATCCGGTACAGGAAGTACCCGCCGCGCTCTCCATATTGCGCGCCTGTGGACTGCGGCACGACGCGGTAGAGATCATCTCCTGCCCTACCTGCGGACGCACCGGCATTGACGTAGAGGGCATCGCCCGCAAGGTTCGCGCGGCAACCATGGAAATCCATACTCCGCTCAAGGTAGCGGTGATGGGCTGTGTAGTCAACGGTCCGGGAGAGGCGCGCGAGGCGGATTTGGGCATTGCCGGAGGCGGCAATGGCAGCGGCGCACTGTTCGTACGCGGCGAAAAGCCGCGCAAGGTTGAAGGCGATCTCGCAAATATACTGGTGCAAGAAATAAATCGTTACCTTGGCATTAATGCATAATCAAACCCATTATTGAGGTGTATTCATGAGCGAAGCGTGGGAAATGCTGTTTGAAGACGATACGCAGACACTAAAACAGTGCCTGCGTTTGGAACGCGTGGCAATTTCAAAAAAGAGCGGCGCGATTTGCGTGCGGTTCCAGTCCTCAAGACTTTTGGAGTCACGGGAACTTCACGCCATCGAAGCGCGCTTTGCAAACGCTTTCCCCGCGCAACGCGTTGAAGTTCAGGTGCGCTACCATGCGCTTAAAGCGCGTTTTCTGGAAACGCCAAGTTTTGCGATTCAGATACTCCGCTCACGCCTAGTCGAGCATAATCCGGGGCTGATTCACTTTCTAAGCTGGCAGAAGGAGCATTGGAGCTTAGATAATAATGAACTCACGCTACTGGTCAACAGTCAAGAAGGTGCTCGACTCTTAAAGGCTCGGCAAATGGAGCGGGAACTGGAAAGGGAAATTGAGGATTTATTTGGCGCCTCGGTATCCGTGCGCCTTCGTGTGACAGGCGACGATGAGCAGCTCCTACAAAGCATTACAGAAGCGCGAGAGAAGGAAGCGCAAATTATGGCAATGGGTGCAACGACTGCTCCGCATACCCCGACCAAAAAAGTGGTGGAATCGGACGCGATTATTGGCAAAACCATTCACGATGCGATTCTGCCCATGAACGAAATCACCGAAGACGCGGGGCGCTTTGCCGTGCGCGGCGAAGTATCCGGCTGTGAAATGCGCGACACGAAGAACAGCAAATCCAAAATTGTCACCTTCCTCATGAGCGACCATCTGGGCTCCGTGAACTGCAAGCTTTTCCTCGGGGGAAAACGCGGTGCGGACGAAAACGCGAAAAGTATGGAGTCGCAGGCTGAGCAGCTTGCCGCCGTATTAAAGGACGGTAAGTGGGTCACCGCGCGCGGCGCATACCGCTACGATGATTATCGCCATGAAATGGTACTAATGGTATCGGATTTAATGGAAGCGGAAAAGCCTGTACGGATGGACAACGCGCCCGAAAAGCGCGTGGAACTGCACCTGCACACCACCTTTTCCACCATGGATGCCTGCGCCAGTGCAACGCAGCTCATTCAGCAGGCGGCGGCGTGGGGGCACAGCGCCATAGCCGTAACCGATCACGGCGTGGTACAAAGCTTTCCCGAAGCATTCGGCGCGGCAAAAAAGGCGGGCATCAAACTAATTCCGGGCTGCGAGGGATATCTCTTTGACGACAACGCGGATATAGTTAAAGGTGCAACGAGCGAACGCCTGACCGACAGCGCATATGTTGTGTTGGATGTGGAAACTACCGGGCTCAATACCAGTCGCGACGAAATTATTGAAATTGGAGCAGTGCGCTATGAGCACGGCGTGGAGGTCGCGGAATTCTCGGAATTGATCGATCCGGAGCGACCGTTACCGGAAGAAATTACCAAGATTACCGGCATAACCTCCGCAATGCTGCATGGAAAACGTACTATTGACGCCGCAATGCCGGATTTCGCGGCATTCTGCGAAGGCGCGATACTGGTGGCGCACAACGCCAGCTTTGATTTGGCATTTTTCAAGCGCGCATTTGAACGCGTGGGAAAACCGATGCCCTCCGTATCGCTAGATACGTTAGCGCTGGCGCGCAACCTGTATCCCACATTCAAAAAGTATAAGCTGGGTCACATTTGCAAAATGCTGGATGTGAGCTTGACCAACGCCCACCGCGCCGTACATGACGCGCGCGCTACGGCGCAGGTACTCATGAAGATGATCGCACAGGTTCGGGCGGAAAAGAACGTGGAAACGCTTGACGAGCTCAATACCTGTTTCCCCATCGATACCGGCAAACAATCCTACCATATCATACTTCTAGCCACCTCTCAGGTCGGTATTACCAATCTATACCGGTTGGTCAGCGAGGCGCATATTCATTATTTTCACCGCACGCCGCGCATACCACGCAGTTTGATTTCCAAATACCGCGAAGGGTTAATTATTGGCAGCGCATGCGAAGCGGGAGAGCTGTTTCGCGCGGTGCTGCACGGGGAAAGTGAAGAGACGCTGGAGAGGATCGCCCGATTCTATGATTATCTCGAGGTGCAACCGATCGGCAACAACGGTTTCCTGGTGCGCGAAGGAACCGTACCGGATGAAAACGCCCTGCGCGATTTGAACCGGCGCATTGTGGCGCTGGGAGATCAATTGAATATTCCAGTTTGCGCCACCGGAGACGTTCACTTTAAGGATCCCACCGATTCCATTTACCGCGCGATACTGCTGGATACCCGCGGATTTGAGGATGCCGATTATCAGCCACCTCTCTACTTTAAAACCACGGAGGATATGCTGGAGGAATTCGCCTATCTTGGAAAGGAGAAGGCGAAGGAGATCGTCGTGACCAACACAAATCTCATCGCCAGCCGCGTGGGCGATATGAAGGTGTTCCTACCCCATCCGGAGGGGAAGCCCACCTTCCAGCCCTTCTGGCCGGAAGCGGAAAACGACTTGCGCACGCTCACCATGCAGAAGGCAATTTCCATCTACGGCGATCCGTTGCCGGAGATTGTGCAAGCGCGTATCGATAAGGAATTGGGTTCCATCTGTGGTTACGGCTTTTCCACGCTATACATGATTGCCGTGAAACTGGTCGCCAAGTCGCTTTCGGACGGCTATATCGTGGGTTCGCGCGGATCCGTGGGTTCCTCTCTGGTCGCCTTTCTCTCCGGCATCACAGAGGTCAATTCGCTCCCTCCGCACTACGTATGCCCCAAGTGCAAGCACAATGAATTTGATATACCGAAGGAATACTCTACGGGACTCGATCTACCCATAAAGCAATGTCCTGTTTGCGGCGCGCAAATGGATAAGGACGGATTTAACATTCCTTTCGAGGTTTTCCTCGGTTTCAAGGGTGATAAGGTACCCGATATCGACTTGAACTTTTCCGGTGTATATCAACCCGTCGCCCACAACTACATTAAAGAGCTATTCGGCGAGGAATACTGTTTTCGCGCGGGTACCATAGGCACCATTGCGGAAAAGACCGCTTTCGGCTACGTCATGAAGTATGCCGAAAAACGCAATTTAAGCCTTTCCAATGCGGAAAAGGAACGCCTCGCAAAGGGTATAACGGGTGTTAAGCGCACTACGGGGCAACATCCCGCAGGCATGGTAGTGCTGCCCAAGGAATACGAGATTTTCCAATTCACCCCAATACAACACCCCGCGGACGATACCAGTACAGACACCATTACCACACACTTCGATTTCAACTCCATGCACGATGTGCTGGTCAAGCTGGATGTGCTGGGGCACGACGATCCAACCATGCTTCGCAAGCTTCAGGACATTACGGGAATCGCCCCACAGCAGGTTCCGCTCAATGACCCCGAGGTATTCGGCAAGATCATATCACTTTTCTCCGGACCTGAAGCCTTGGGACTTACCGCGGATGAGCTACAGGTTTCGGAAAGCGGCACGCTCGGCGTTCCGGAATTCGGCACAAAGTTCGTGCGCGGTATGCTCAAGGAAACGCGCCCAACCACTATGGAGGAGCTGATTCGCATTTCTGGGCTTTCACACGGCACGGACGTATGGCTGGGTAACGCGCGCGATCTGGTCATGCAGGGCGTTCCGCTGCGTGAGTGTATTTGTACACGCGATGATATTATGAACCAGCTCATTTCCTATGGTGTGGAGCCCTCCATCGCCTTCCGCACCATGGAAAGCGTGCGCAAAGGCAAAGGACTGACTGAGGAAATGGAGGTTGCCATTGAGGGCGTGGATGCGCCGCCGTGGTTCATCGACAGCTGCAAAAAAATCAAATATATGTTTCCCAAAGCGCATGCCGTCGCTTACGTAACCATGGCGCTGCGCATCGCCTACTTTAAAATATTCTACCCCGCCGCATACTACTGCTGCTATCTATTTCGCAACGCTGAAAGCTTCGACGCTACGCGTATGACCACCAGCGACGTAAACGTATTGCTGGGACGCATTGAAGAAATCAAAGCCATGGACAAGGATACGCAGACCGCGAAAACCGAGGACGAAAACACAATATTGGAAATGCTGGTGGAAATGAATCGACGAGGAATTCATCTGCGTCCCATTGATATTTATGAATCTGACGCGGTAGAATATAAAATGCTCAACGACCATGAAATTCTGCCGCCCATCAACGCGCTGCCCGGGGTTGGCTCGAATGCGGCGGAAGCGTTTGTACAGTCCCGCGCGGGTGGTCCGTTCATATCCATAGATGATATGCTGCGCAGAAAGGTGCCGAAGGGCATTATCGAAATGCTGCGACAGGGCGGTTGCCTGAACGATATACCGGAAACCAGTCAGGTTACGTTGTTTGAATTCGGAATGTAACACTGGTAAAATCAATTACAAAATAGAAAGGGTGGAGCTCATATGCCACAAACCGATCAGGAGAAAAAATACTATGAGATGACCGAGAGCCCTGTTAAGCCTCTTGTTTGCAGGCTTGCGCTGCCTACCATTGCCAGTATGCTGGTTTCCGCCTTTTACAACATGGCGGATACCTTTTTCGTGGGCAGAATTTCTACCAGCGCGTCCGCAGCAGTGGGCGTAGTGTTTTCGCTCATGGCGATTATTCAGGCAGTTGGTTTCTTCTTTGG
>JAFUAR010000020.1 GCA_017460585.1 Clostridia bacterium | reverse complement strand
GGCAGCCTATTCTGGCGCTTCTTTGGCGCGATACTGGCGGCAATACTGGTAGCGGTAATACTGTGCGTGGCGCTGAGCGCGACGCTGCTGCGCACGGAGCGCCAGACCGCCTACGAAAGCGAGGTGCGCCTGCAGGCGGCGGAGATTGCCGAATACATGGCGAACCTGAATAAGCTCAGCTCGGTGGTGGACAACGTGACCATGCAGCACGTCATCCGCTCCAAAATATCCGATATTCACAACCGCTACAACGCCGATATATGGATTGTAAGCTACCATTCCGGCACCGCGCAGGTACTGGACAGCAGCTGGAACACCTCCGAGCACATATTGGACGAGGCGATCACCCAGCAGCTGCAAGCCATACAGCTGGGCAACGAAATTCGCGTGACCGGACTGTTCCCCGAGCTGGGCGACCACATTGTAACCATCGGCGTACCGTGGACGTATACGGATGGCAGCGTGGTGGGCGCGGTGCTTTTGCACATATCCACCGAATCGCTTCAGGTGCACATATTGGAGCTGATGCCGCAGATTTTGCCCGCGGCTCTGGGCGCGGTGGCGCTGGGCGCGATTGTATCCATACTGCTCACGCGCAGCCTCATTCGCCCCATTCGCGAAATCGACAGCGCGGTGCGCGAATTTTCCAAGGGCGATTTGACGCGCCGCGTTACGCTCCACAGCGGCGGCGAGCTGGAGGCGCTGGGCAACTCCATTAACCAAATGGCGCAGGAGCTTTCCGAGCTGGAGGATTCGCGCAGGCATTTCGTGGCGGCGGTTTCGCACGAGCTGCGCTCTCCCCTCACCTGTATGCGCGGCTACGTGGAAGCCATGCAGGACGGCACCATTCCGCCGGAGCAGACGCCGCAATACCTGCAAATCGTGATGGACGAAACCAACCGCTTGACCGATTTGGTGCGCGATTTGCTGGATATGTCTCGTTTGGAATCGGGCAGGTTCCCGCTGCAGCGCGCGCCCTTCAACGTAAGCGAGCTGATTGCCCGCATACTCATTAACTACGAGCCGCGCATTGAAGAAAAGCGTATCGAGGTACTGGCGGATTTGCCGCAGGAGCCCTGCTGGGCGGACGGCGACGCAAACCGCGTGACGCAGGTTATATCCAACCTGATCGACAACGCGGTCAAGTTTCTGCCGGAGGGCGGCACGCTCAGCGTAGAGGCGAAAAAGGTAGGCAAGCGCGTACAATTCCGCGTAGCGAACAACGGACCCATGATCGACCCTGCCGACCTATCGCACATATTCGAACGCTTCTACAAAGCGGACAAGGCGCACACCTCCGGCGGCGGCACGGGGCTTGGGCTGGCGATCTGCCGCATGATTATTCGCGAGCACGGCGAGGATATTTCCGTAACCTCCACGCAGGAGGAAACGGCTTTCAGCTTCGCGCTGCCCGCCGCGGAACCCGCGGATCATGTGAATGTTGCGTTAAACGCATAGCCAAAATGCGGGAATCATGGTATCATGAATCCAATCAAACATAAGCGAGGATTTCCACTATGAAGAGATTGCTTTGCGGCGTTTCGGCGCTCTGCCTGTCCGCCGCGTTCCTTTGCGCACCCGCCTTGGCGGAAGCGCCCGCGGCGCCGGAACAGACGACCGTACCCTACTCCATTGTCTACTCCTCCGCCAACCCCATTCCCGAAATCGCCGCCAACGTGCGCCCCGCAGTGGTGGACGTGGTATGCTCCGTGGAATCGTGGGATGCGAATACCCGCGTATCCTCCGTTACACCCATCGCCTCCGGCTCCGGCTGCTACGTGAAGAGCGGCGCGGAGGGCGGCTACATTCTCACCAACTATCACGTGGTGGAGGACGGCGCCGATTTCAGCCTTCGCTGGCTGAACGGCACTGAGATGGACGCCGCCGTAGTGGGCTACGATAACGGCACGGATATTGCCGTACTGGAATTCAAGGAGCCCGTTCCGGAAGGCACCAATCCCATTCCGCTGGGCGATTCCGACGCGCTGCAAATCGGCGAGCTCGCCATTGCCATAGGCAACCCGGGCTCCGGCGGCGAAACGCTCTACGGCACCGTGACGGCGGGCATTATTTCCGGACTCGAGCGCCCCGCCAACGCGGACAATTTCACCCGCAGCGTTTCCGTGATTCAGACCGACGCCGCCATCAACGTAGGCAACTCCGGCGGCGCGCTGCTGAACGCCAAGGGCGAGCTGGTGGGCATTCCCACCCTCAAGTATATGTACACCTACGATACGGTATTTGAGGGACTGGGCTTCTGCATTCCCATCAACACCATTAAGGACTTCATCGACCAGATTATCGATACCGGCGTTGTGGTGCGTCCGCGCATGGGCATGACCGTTGCCGCGGTGGACGGACCCGACGAGCCCATGAAGAAGTATCCCCCCGCCGGCGTACAGGTCTACGAGGTGGAAAAGGGCGGTCCCGCTGAAACCGCCGGACTCATGGAGGGCGACATCATTACCGAAGCCAACGGCACGCGCGTGTATACCTTCCGCGATTTAACCGTAGAGCTGGATAAGTGCAAGGCGGGCGATACCATCGATCTAAAGGTATACCGCTACTACGACAAGGACGGCAACCTCACCGGAAGCTACGAGGAGCTGTACTTCACCGTAACGCTGGAGCTGCTGGATTAATCCCTTTTCTCCTTTTGCACACGCAGCGTACGAAAGCCGCCCCGCGCAATTGTGCGGAGCGGCTTCGCTTATATATCTCTCTATTTATTTCGTTCTTCCCGCAATATCGTCTTCCGGCTTTGCGCCCTTGCGAAACGCCTCATCCGCCCGCCGCATAAACTGCTCCACGATCTCGCGATTGCTCATACCCTGCGCGCGGAGCGCATCCATACGCGCCTCAAATTGATTGAGCTTTTGCCGCGTCTCTTCGCGATAGGCTGCATCGGGCGTTTCCGCGCCCACGCCGTATGCGTTCAAGCCGACCGCCTTGCAATCGTTCAGCGCCATATCCATATGGTAATCGCTGCTCACCACCGCCACGCGCTTTTCGGGACCGACCAAGTCATAGGCGTTCAGCATATTTTCCAAGGTGATGCGGGACTGATCCTCCAACAGTATAATCTCTTCCGGAACGCCGCGATCCGTGAGCATTTCGCGCATGACCTCCGCCTCGCTACGCTGGCGATCGCGCGTAATGCCGCCGCAGACCATGATCTGCGCCACGCCCGTCTCCTTCCAGAGCGAAATCGCGCAATCAATTCTACGCTTCAAATCCTCCGAAGGGAGATTTCCGGGCAACAGCCTATGACCCAGTACGATAATGAGATCGGTATTCATATTCTCTCCTTTCGCGCCCTCAGCGCACCGCCGAATCCGGCGTATAGTCCTGCGTCGCCAACGCCAGCATATCCAAATCCACGAGCGACAGAAGAATTTCATCGTACCGATAGCGCATAGCTCTGCTGTTTACGGGAATGGTGTAGCCCGTGAATACGTCGCCATTGGTCGAGCCGCGCAGAAACAGCCTATCGCCTTCGCCGATCAACCCGTCGTCGCAATTGGTCACGTCGACCAGATAATTGTTTCCATCGGGCATCTTCACCACATTCCACGCGTGATTGATGCCCTCCAAGCCGCCGCTCACCGTGCTGCAAAGCACCTCGCCATCGAAGTTGGAAATATCGCAGAGATACTTGAAAGCCTTGGCGTAGCCGTTGCAGACCACGTTGGTATCAGCGTCGCCGTCAAACACCCAGAAGTATTCCTGCCCGAACGCCGATTCCACCTCGTACTCTTCCCGCGTACCATGAAAGCGCTGCACGCCGGCGAGCTCATAGTTGTAGCTCACCATATCGCATATGGTCTCCTCGTAGCTGCGCAGCTTATCATAATCGGATTCTTTGGCGTGCGCCTTGACGATTGCATCGGCGTTCTCCATGGCGTTATGCACCTCGTCTATAATGGTTTCGCACGTTTTCTCGCTCAGGGTATGTTCCGCGAACTTATTGCCAAATTCTATTTTAAACTGCTTGAGATAGAGCTCTTTGGAAGAAAACTGAATGTCGTGTTCAAAACGAATAAAGGTGGTCCAGTACAGATCGTAGGGCATATCGTATTCCAGCGCGAAGCCGACCTTTTCCGTTTCCAAGCCCAGCATGGGATTGATCGCATCGGAAATATGCTTGTGGCTGTGCACCCAGCTCTTTACGGAGGAAACGCCCAGCTCCTGCGCGGTATAGGTGGATTTGGTCAGTCCGAGCACCTCATAGGGCAGCGTAATGCTTTTGACGAAATGACCCGTGGAGGCGACGCGGGATATGGTATCGCGCAATATTTCATACAGCGCAAGGTCCGCGCCGGACAGGCTTTCGCCCAGCGTAATATGCGGCGTATGCACGTTATTGAGATGCTCGTTCAGCGTCTGTTCAATATAGCCTTCAAAGAGGTAAATATTGTCCCAATCCACATCCACGACCACGCTGGAAGCCCACTCTTCGCTCCAATCGTTCTCGCAGAAGGCGACGCCGCACATCAGCAGCCCAGCCAATATAAGCGCAAGTATTCGCTTTCCCATACTTCTTTTCACCCCAGTTGAATGTACCATAGCGCGAGGCGAAATACAAGCGGGCAAATGCTAAATATTGGTTGGAAGGCGAGCTTCACGGACGCGTGAGCTCGCCGCGCTTGCCCATAGATGATATTCTGCGGCTTTTCAGGCGCTCCTGATCGAAGCGAATTTGTTGCATCAGCGCCTTCTGCGCGTCGGTCGCCGCCTGTTCATCGTAGAGCTGACGCAGAAGGTCATACTGCTTTTCGATGAGATCGTTCTTAATGGAACTGGTCAGCTCTAGGCTGGAAGCGAACTGATCTCTGCCCGCCTCGATGCGCTGGTTGACCGCGGCGCGGCGCTGTTCCGCCTCGGCCCGCAAACGCTCGGTCTCGGCGCGCAGCTCCGCCATGCGCGCGTTAATGCGCTCCG
>JAFUAR010000252.1 GCA_017460585.1 Clostridia bacterium | reverse complement strand
TTTCGCTGGTAATCGCGATACTCGCGCTCGTTTCTGCGTTTGAGTTCCCCGCGCTCGCGGAAGAGACTGATTCGCCCGTGCGCATCAACGAGATTATGGCGTCCAATCGTTCCACGCTGTTTTTGGCGGATGGTACTTTGCCGGATTGGGTGGAATTGACCAATACCTCTGATCGTGCGGTCAATCTCGCCGGTTATACTATGATGTCCGGCGATGATCCCATGACGCTGTTTCGCTTTCCCACTCTTTGGCTGGAGTCCGGCGCGTACCTTGTATTATACGCCGATGGAAAAGGGAAAGCCGTGGGCGATGAGCTGCATCTTTCCTTCAAAGTGCCGAGCTCTGGCGCGACCATTACGTTGATGGACCCCACGGGAGCAATTGTCGATTCTGTAATTACGCCGCAGCTGCAGTCGGATCAGGTCTATTGCCGTATGCCCAATGGCGCGTGGCAGGTAAGCGCCTTGGCGACTCCGTCCGACGACAACCGCGTCGCCGCACAGGGCTCTGGGGGCGCGCTAGCCGAGGTTTCGCAGGGCGCGGCGGTGATTGTGACTGAAGTCATGAGTAAGAATGTCACCTTCGCGGTTGATTCAGACGGCAATTACTCGGACTATATCGAAATTATGAATACCTCCGATGCGGTCGTGCATATGCAGGGCTGGCATTTGACTGACGACGAGGGTAATCTCGCCGCATGGACCTTTCCGAATATCTCCGTTGATCCCAGCGAGTGTCTGCTGATCTATTGCGATGGGCTCGATCGCCATGTGGACAAGGACGATTTGCACGCCAGCTTCAAGCTGAGCCGCAAGGGCACTTCTGTGGTGCTCACCACGCCCAACGGGCAGGTTGCGTCGCTCGTGCGCGTGCCTGCGCTCAATGCCGATCAGGCGTATTCGCTCATGAACGGCGTTTGGACCGATGGTTTTGTGCCTACCCCGGGTGTGATGAACAGCTGGGAAAACGCAGTGGCGGAATCGGACGATTGGATGAATACAAGTCGTTTTGGCGTAATTCTAAGCGAGCTTTCCGCGTCTTCATCCGATACGGCGGATACGGATTGGATCGAGTTGTACAATACCACCGACGCGCCCATTGATTTGTCCAATTACGGGCTTTCCGACAACGCTTCCAAGCCTAGAAAGTGGCAGTTTCCAGCGGGAACGGTCATTCAGGCGGGGCAGTATGCGGCGGTACGCTGTACCGGTCAAAATACGGTTGTAGGCGGAATTCCCTATACGAGCTTTAAATTGTCCGCTGCCGGCGGTTATTCCGTGGTGTTGAGCGATCCCGAGGGGAATATACTGGATCGAGTCGCTGTGGCGCGTCAATACGAGGATATCACTTATGGTCGTGTGAACGGCGAAGCGGGACTTTATTATTTCCGCAAAGGAACGCCCCTGTACGAGAACACCGAACGCGGTTATCTGGGCAGGGTGCAAACAGTGGATTGTTCCGTACAGGGCGGAGTGTTTCGCTCCGGTCGGAGCTTTCGCGTGACACTTCAGAGCGAACCCGATACCCAGATTTATTATACGCTCGACTGCTCCGATCCTACGCAGGCATCCGTTTTGTATACCGGTCCAATTTCCATTTCGGAAACCACTGTGCTGCGCACTAGGGCGTATAAGAATGGCTACCTCGAATCCATGATGGATACGCAGACCTATCTTTACGATATTAACAACGCCAGCGATGTATTTATTGTATCGTTGGTATCCGATCCGGACAATCTGTTTTCCGATGAGAAGGGCATTATGGTCAAGGGACCGAACGCTCAGCTAGAAAAGCCCTATTACGGCGCGAATTTCTGGCAGCCATGGGAGCGCGAGGCGCACGTGGAGATGTTCGACCCGGACGGCGGAGTAGTGCTGGACGCGGAATGCGGTATCAAGCTGCACGGACAGTTCAGCCGAGCGGAGGAGCAGCAGGCGTTCAAGGTGATCGCTCGCAACAAGTACGGCGATAATCGCTTCCATGCCGCATTGTTCTCCAATCGTCCCTATACGGAATATCAGTCGTTCCTGCTGCGCTCTTCTGGTCAGGATTCAGACAAGGTGCGTATGCGCGACAGTGTGTTGACCGCGCTGGCAAAGGATAGTTCCGTGATGTATCAGGAAACGGAGATATGTATACTGTACCTGAACGGAGAATATTGGGGACAGTACAATATTCGCGAGCGCATTAACAAATATTCCATCTGCCAATTCGAGGGTTGGACGGGGCAGGAAGAGGATATCGATCTCATAAAGGCGAATGAGATTGAAATGCAAGGCTCGAACCGCACGTTTGAGGATTTGTTGTCGTGGAATAAGGAACACGATCCTGCAACGGAGCTGTTCTACGAGCATTTGGATAGCTGCATCGACATTCGAAATTACATTGAATATATGGCGGTGGAGATATTCACCGGCAATGGCGATACGCTCAACGTTAAGCGTTACCGCAACGCCAATGCGGATGGCAAGTGGCGGTGGGTGCTGTTCGATCTGGACTGGGCGTTTATAGTGGATACCAATTCCATTAATCGCTGGCTCACCCCGGGCGGCATGGGAACCAATTTGTATACTGACAATTCGCTGTTCATTTCCTGTATGCAGAATCCACGGTTCAAGGATGAATTCCTGACTTACATGGGAGAACAGATGGCGACTACGTTCTCTACAAAGAATGTACTCGCTCGAATCGAGGAGCGCTATGAGATTTTGCGCCCGTTGTTGACCGATCAGCTGGCGCGCTGGAATTTAAGCCCCAACCAGTTCAATGTGGCGATGAACGTGTTCATCAATTACGCGAAAGATCGCCCGCTCAAGCTTCTCAAGTACTTTAGTACCTGCGAATATTTGAACCTGTCCACCGAGGACATGGAGCATTACTTTGGCGAAGCGTTGGAGGTGATTCAAAGCAATGCAGGCGAATGATCGCGCTTATGTGAATGCGCCAAAGCGGGCGAGCCTGCCTGCGCGGCATGAGATTAAGTACTTCATCCACCCTGCCGAGGTGGAGGATCTGCGCATCCGTTTGCGGCGCGCGCTCACCATGGATTCTCACTGCATCGGCGGCAGACCCTACATAATCCGCTCGCTTTACTTCGATGATATCGAGAATTCCGCCTTTTTCGACAAGATTGACGGCGTGCAGTTTCGCGATAAGTACCGCATTCGCATATATAAAATGTCCGATGCGGAAATCTTTCTGGAACGCAAGCGCAAGCTGGGCGATTTGATTCAGAAATCATCCGTGCAGATTACTCGCCGGCTCTGCGATCAGATCATTTCCGGCGATCCACGCGGGCTGTACCGTTCCTCAAACGCGCTGCTGCAGGATATGTTTGTGCAAATGCGTACGCGCCTTTTGCGCCCAAGGGTGATCGTAGATTATGAACGAGAGGCGTATCTGTATCCAACCGAAGATGTGCGCATCACCTTTGATTTGAAGCTTCGCTCGGGATTGAGCAGCGTGGAGCTGTTCAATCCGAGCATCCCCACGGTATGTCCGCACGATCGCAACGTGGAAATACTGGAGGTCAAGTTTAATAACTACCTGCCTCAGCATATTCAGCACTTGCTGCGCGGGGTACGAGTGGAAAAGAGCGCTATATCTAAATACGTGCTTTGCCGGCGGTTCGAGCCGCTGGAGGGTGATATTCAGGAATAATTTTGCAATGAATTATAGGAGGAAGAGAAATGGAAAACCTGACTTCTGAACTGACGAGCTCAATGACGCTTGGCTTTAGCTCCATACTCACCATACTGGTTTCCATGGTACTGGGACTCATTCTGGGCTGTCTGATCGCGGTCATTTATAAGCGGAATTATCGCGGCGTAATGTATTCCAACAACTTTGCTCTCACTTTGGTTATGATGACGCTCATCACTACCCCCGTGGTATTGTGCATTCGCAATTCCATCGCGCTTTCCATGGGTATGGTCGGCGCGCTGTCCATTGTACGTTTCAGAACCGCTGTAAAAGATCCGTTGGATACCGCCTATATGTTCTGGGCGCTCACCACGGGTATTCTGTTGGGCGCGGGTCAATTTTTGCTTACGGCAGTAACCGTAGTGGTGATTGGCATTATGCTCACCGTTTTGGTCAACTTAAAGACCAAGCCCATGTCCAGCTACCTGCTTGTGGTGCGTATGGCGGAAGAGGCGGATCGTCCCTTCGCACAGCTCATGAATGGTGTGAAGACCTCTAAGCTCAAGAGCAAGAATTTCTCCGCGGCGGGCGTTGAGGTGACCTACGAGCTGACGACCGAGAAGCCTGATCAGCTCATGGCAAAGGTGCGCTCCCTGCGCGGTGTTGCCGATGCGACGCTGGTATCCTATCAGGGTGAGGCGATTTAAAGAACGGCCAGTTCATTCGGCGGTACATTGCATAGAGACTTCCATGTGGGCTTACGGTGGTTTTGATTTACGGACGGTCGGTCGGTAAAATCAGTAAATTCGCTTAAAGGAAAAATCTCTCGTTCATCTGCCGCCATATTGGATGGTCGCTTTCTATATTGCTTTATGCGATTATTTTTTGATGGTCGCTTTGCCCTAAAGGGAGGAGAAGTGGAATGAATCAAACG
>JAFUAR010000251.1 GCA_017460585.1 Clostridia bacterium | reverse complement strand
GGTGTCCCCCGCCGCCCGCGTAGACCGCGCGGCAAACGCCATTGTGCGCCTTGCGAAGCTGGGCGTGCAGGTGGGCGTGGTCATGGGCGGCGGCAACATATGGCGCGGTCGCTTTACGGATGAGATGAATCCCGTATCCGCCGATCAGATGGGTATGCTGGCGACCATCATCAACGCGCTGGCGGTGCAGGATGCGATTTTGCGGCAGGGCGCGCGCGCCACGGTGTTCACCCCACAGGAGATGACGCGCTTTGCCGAGCATTACCGCGCCGATCGCGCTTCGAAGTGTCTGGACGAGGGCGAAATCGTGCTGCTGGCGGGCGGCAGCGGCAACCCGTTCTTCACCACGGATACGGCGGCCGCGCTGCGCGCCGCGGAATTGCGCGCCGACGCGGTGTTTAAGGGCACAACCGTAGAGGGTGTGTACGATTCCGACCCCAGGAAGAATCCCGAAGCCAAGCTGATTCGCGATATCAGCTATCAGGAATGCATCGATCGCGGACTCAAGGTGATGGACGCGACCGCCTTCCAAATGTGCAAGGAGCAGGGCGTGCCGCAGATTCGCGTGTTCGCCATGGACGATTTGGACAATATTCTGCGCGTGGCGCAGGGCGAGCCCATCGGCACTGTGGTGCACCCGTAGCATAGGCGACCCAAGCATACAATAAAACGGCGAGCGCCCTAGAAGGTGAGGGCGCTCGTCGTCGTGTCAAAATGGGGAAAGCATGTCTGCGAGGGTTGTTGCACTCTCCGCCTACGTTCCTTACGGGGCGCAAATGGGGAAGCGCATTACGGTTTTTTGTATTCTGCGAAAAAGAAGAGTGGTAAATCCGCGTTTTTCATTACGCCATCGTAGCATTTTGGTTCATCGGTGTGTTTTAGGGCAAAGCCCGCATCCGCCGCCGCGTTGAGATAGTGGGAAATCGGTCTGTGGAAATGCGCTGTTTCGCCCCAAAAGTGGTTTTGCAGGGTGAACTCGGAACGATAGAGCGATATTGCCTTTGCGTATTTGCAGCCTTTTTCGTCGACCTGCCACTTTCCATGATAAAACGCAGGGTGAACGATGGAAAAATAGAATATGCCGCCTGTTTTCAGAATTCTGTGGCACTCGCGCAAAAGCGCTTCGATTCTCTCGATATCCATGAGCACCTGATTGCAAAATAGAATATCAAACGACGATTCGGCGAACGGAAGCGGTTCCAAGATATCTACAATGGAAAAGGAGCAACTTGGGTACCGATTTTTCGCAATTCGAATCATCGATTCAGCGCCGTCAACGCCGACGACCTTACCGCCAATGCTGCGAAAATACTCGGTGTAATATCCGTAGCCGCAGCCCAAATCCAATACGGCTTCCCCGTGGAGAAGTTTAAATCGATCCCTTACGACTGCTTTGTTGCAGTCGGCGTATTCCGAACGTTCCTGATCGGCGGCGAACGATTCGGCGGCATTTTCCCACTGATGAACAGTTTTGTTGAAACCCATTTTACTTCTCCTGATGATATTCATTGAGCAAAGCCGAGATTATCCGCCGGTATTAGATGTAATTGGTCTTGAGGCATGGGCATCAGATCTCGGAACATATGCAAGCAGGAAGAAAACCGTGGTGCAGGAGCAAGACAGGCTGATCTATGTCGCCGCATTCCCTGTAAAAGAGCTGCCAACCGCTTTCATCCATCCTATAATTTCATGTGCATACGCCTAATTTCAACAAAAAGGGGCGCTCGAAAACGCTCGAACGCCCCTTCTCGCGTATCATTTAGAACATTTTGCGGAAGTTATATACGGTGTGAATGTAGCTGTAGCCCAGCGACTTGTAAAACAGCACGGCGTTCTTTTGCTCAATGCCCGAATTCACCCTGACGCCTGCCGCTCCGGTCTCGACCGCCCAATCCTCCACGGCGTGAATCAGCTTGCGCCCAAGTCCGCCCTTGCGGTATTCCGGATCGACCGCCACGGCGATAATATCCTTCATGGGCGGGGCATAGATGGGGTCGTGGTCGTTGGCGTGAATAAAGCCCACCACGTTGTCCTCGTCGTCCACGGCGACCAGCAGCAGGTTTTCGCGCGAGCCGATCAGCTTGCGCACGTTCGTCTCAATTTGCTCGGCGCTGAATTCGTACCCCAGCTCCTCCTGACAGAGCTGATGGATGCGCGGCGCGTCGGATACCATGCATTTACGAATTGCAATATTCATAATCTTCATCCTTTCAATAAATCTCTCCGCATTTATTATACCCTATAG